>JBOGIN010000957.1:0-9096 GCA_050742275.1 Vicinamibacteraceae bacterium | reverse complement strand
GTCTAAAGACCGCGCGCTACATGTTATGGGCGATTCGTGATTCATGGTAAGCGATTCGTGATCCGTGGTGGGCAATTCGTGAGCCATAGTGGGTGATTCGTGATCCATAGGCCGTTATGAGATACGGACGCGCGATCATTCTGGTGCTGATGGTTGCGCTCGCCGGCGCGGCCGCCATGCTTTGGTGGGGGCGTTCCGCCGGCCCACGCCCGCCCGGCGAAGCCGACGGTGGCGGTCAGCTTCGAACGACCATGCGCACCGAGCCCCGCTCGTTCAATCGGCTGGTGGCCAACGATGGCGCAACCGGCGCCGTCGGCTGGCTCATCGACTCGCCGCTCGTCTCGATCGATCCGCGCACGTTCGATCTGGTGCCCGTCCTGGCCGAGACCGTCACCGCATCCGACGATGGGCGGACGTGGACGATCGTGCTCCGAGAAGGCGTGCGGTTCTCGGATGGCGCTCCATTCACCGCGGCCGACGTGCTCTTCACGCTCGACGCCATTTACGACCGCCGTTCCGGGAGCGTCTTGGCCGAAGCGCTCCAGGTGAATGGGCAGCCGCTCACGGCCTCCGCACCGGATCCGCACACGGTCGTGCTCACGGCTGCCGCTCCACTCGGGGCCGGCTTGCGCATGCTCGCGGATGTGCCCATCCTGCCGAAGCACAAGCTCGAGGCGGCGCTCGCGGGCGGCCGCTTCCGCGAGGCGAGGAGTCTCAGCACCCCCACGAACGAGCTCGTCGGACTGGGGCCCTTCGTCTTGCACGCCTACCGGCCGGGCGAGCGCTTGACGTTTCGTCGCAACCCTCGTTACTGGCGACGCGATCGAGAAGGGAGCACGCTTCCTTACGTAGACGAGGTCACCATCGACATCGTCCCAGACCAGAACGCCGAGGTGCTGCGGCTCTTTGGTGGGCAGAGCGACGCGATGTACGTGCCGCTGCGTCCCGAGGACCTTCCGGAGGCGCGCCGCCTCGAAAAGGATGGCCGCTTGACGCTCTATGGCGTGGGAGAGGGCGTCAGCACGGACTTCTTGTGGCTCAACCTCGTTCCCGGCGCCAACCGCACGAAGCCCTGGCTGCAACGGCTCGAGCTCCGCCAGGCGATTTCATTGGCCATCGATCGTCGAGCGTTCGCCGATACCGTCTATCTGGGCGAGGGCGTGCCGGTGAGCGCGCCGGTGACGCCGGGGAATCGCCGCTGGCACGCGGCCGACCTGCCGGTGCCGAAGCTGGACGTCGCTCGGGCGCGCGAGCTGCTGGCGTCGATCGGCGTGCGCGATCGCAACGGCGACGGCATGGCCGAGGCCGCCGCCGGGCAACCCGCCAGGATCACGCTGCTCACGCACAAGGGAAACACGGTGCGCGCGCGGGCGGCGTCGGTCATCCAGCACGATCTACGATCGATTGGGCTCCGCGTCGATGTCGTCTCGCTCGATCTCCCGGCTCTCATCGATCGATGGACGCGGCGCGACTACGAAGCCATCTACTTCGGCACGCAGGTCAACGATACGGATCCGGCGGCCCTGATGGATCTGTGGCTCTCGAGTGGCGCCTTTCACGTCTGGCACCCCAATCAGCCCCGACCCGCCACGGCGTGGGAAGCGGAGATCGATCGGCTGATGCTGCGCCAAACGACCACGATGGACGAGGCCGTGCGTCGCCGTTTGTTCAATCGCGTGCAGCACATCTTTGCGGATCACCTGCCGGTCATTCATGTCGCGGTGCCGCGCTTGACCGTTGCCAGCAGCGCGCGCGTTCGGGGCTTCCGACCGGGCCCGCTCCACCCTTACCTACTCTGGCAGGCCAGCACGATTCAGCTTCAGCGATAACGCAGCCATATCAGCCGCGCTTCTCCGATACAATCGCTCGTCATGCTTCCTGATATCGAACGTATCCTCCTTGGTCCCGGTCCCAGTCCCGTCACACCGCGCATCATGCGCGCGATGGCGGCGCCCATACTCAGCCATCTCGACCCAGCCATGCTCGCGCTGCTCGACGATGTGCGGGCGCGGCTGCGATGGGTGTTTCGCGCGCCGCAAGAGGCGTTGACGCTGGCTGTCTCCGCCACCGGCACCGGCGGCACCGAGACGGCGGTCGCCGGCCTCGTCGCTCCAGGCACGCACGTCTTGGCTGTCGTGTCCGGCTATTTCGGCGAGCGGCTCGTGGAGCTCTGCACGCGCTACGGCGCGAACGTGACGCGGGTCGAAACCGTGTGGGGCCGTGCGGTCGATCCGGATGCCGTCCGGCGCGCGCTCAGCGCGCACGGCGCCGACATCGTCACGATCGTGCACGCGGAAACGTCGACGGGTGTGATCAACCCAATCGAGGCGGTCGCCGCGCTCGCACGCGAGCACGGTGCGTTGACGTTGGTGGACGCGGTGACATCCCTTGGGGGCCATCCGCTGGAAGTTGCTCTCTGGGAGATCGACGCGTGTGTCAGTTGCACGCAGAAAGGGCTAGGCGCCCCCTCGGGGCTCGCGCCGTTGACGTTTGGCGCCCGTGCCCGCGAGCGTGCGGCCGGGCTCGACAGCCCGCGCAGCTTCTATCTCGATCTCGGCTTGCTCGAGAGCTACTGGGCTCGCCGCAAGTACCATCACACGATCTCGGCGCCGCTGGCCTACGCGCTCCGCGAGGCGCTCGTCGTGATCGAGGAGGAGGGCTTGGAGGCGCGCTGGCAGCGACATCGGCGGCATCACGTCGCGCTGGCGGCGGGCCTTGGCGCGATGGGCCTCGAGCTGTTGCCTCCGGAAGGGGAGCGCAGTTGGACGCTGAATGCCGTCTGTGTGCCGGATGGCATAGACGACGCGCAGGTGCGCCGCTACTTGCTGGATGTCTTCAACATCGAGATTGGTGCAGGCTTGGGTCCGCTCGCCGGCAGGATCTGGCGTGTCGGCCTCATGGGGCATGGCGCCAATGCGCAGTACGTGCTCGTCTTCTTGAGCGCGATCGAGCGAGCGCTGCGCGAGCAAGGCTTTCGGGTCGCGCCTGGTACCGGAACGGCGGCGGCCGGCGACGCGCTCGCCTCGCTTGGAAAATGAACCGGGTACCCTTTCGAGAGCGAAAAGGTACCCGGTTCGGTTCTTACGGCAGGGGCAGTGCCGGCACGGCGCGGCCCGTTGTCAGCGGCTGGCCGTTGGGTGAGCCATACGTGGTTCCCTCAACTACCAAGGACCGTGGCGTCTCACCAACGCTCTCGACCGTTACCGCACCGGGCGTCCCGACAGCCTCCGGGAAGAGATCGGCGAGCCGGAGGGTGACGCGGCTACCGGCCTCCAAGGGCACGGTCGCTTGCAGTGGCTCCGTGTCATCCTCGAAGGCAAACGTGATGAGTGCTTCCGTGGCCTCGGCATTCGGGTTCGCCAGGAGCACGTAGCCAACTTCGTCGGCCGTGCCTCCCAGGCCGGCCAGGCCCCACTGGAAGGCCGGCTCGCCGACGCCGGTACTGACGTGACCCGCGTCCCAGACGCCGCTTGCGCCCCACCACATCGCGCGCTCCGCCAGGATCGGCGCGCTGCTGACGACTTCGATCGCAACAGCAGTATCCGCGAGCATCGGATCCTCCCCGTTGACCAACACCGTCTGGCGGCTCGCTGGCTCGAGCGTGTACATCTTCTCGATCGGTTCTCCCGACGGCAACAGATACCGCACTGTCGCTTCCACCGCTTCGGTCCCGGGGTTGGCGAGTAGCAAGAACAGGTCGAAGAAGCCGGTGGCGCCTTCCGCAAACGTCCATTGCTCGGAAGTCGATGGAACGGCCGCCGCGAGCGTGCCGGCTGTGAGCGGCTGCTCGGCAATGCTCGTCAGATACATCGCCCGCTCGGCGACAATCGGCACGTCGGACACGATGTGCGCCGACACGGTAGTGTTACCGAGCTCCGGATCCGGCGTCACGCCATCCGGGCTGTTGACCAGGATCGAGCCCCGCGCGTGCGGGCCGACCGCGTAGGTACGCGTCACCGGCTCGGCGCCGTCAGGGAGAAAGTAGGTGATCTCCACGTTGGCGGTCTCGTCGCCTGGGTTCTGCAAGAGATAGAACAGCGAGAAGTTGCCAGTGGCGCCCTCGGCGATCCACCATTCGGGCCGCGGGGCCGGCACACCGGTGCCCGTATGACTGCCGTAGCCGGCTTCGTTCCAGGTTACCTTTCGTGAGGTCACCAACGGATGATCCGCCTCGACCACCGTCGAGAAACCAACCCATGAGGCCGGCACCAGCGGCTCCACGTCGACGGTGACCTGCTGTCCCGCCGGGACGGTTCTCGTATGCGTCAGCACATCGCCCGTGTCGCTCGCGAACTGCAGCGTGGCGGTTGCCGGAGCATCACCAGGATTGAACAGCGAGAACGTCGTGTCGAAGAACCCGCCCACGGCGCCTTCGGCGAAGTAGCGTGCATACGGGAGGGTGATCTGGAGGACTTCACCCGCGCCGACCGACACGGCGTTGTTCGTGACGTAGATCGTGCCGCCCGGGCTCACGACGAGCGACGTCGGACGGACCAGATCCTCCACCACGACGCTGCGGGTGCCGTCCGGCGCCACGCGGATGATCCGGCCGGGCGCGAAGCCGGTCTCGGGAGTGAACGCCATCGTATGCTCGAGCACGTAGAGGCTCCCATCGGGCCCAAGCGCGAGATCGATGATCGTCGTGAACTCGTCGAGGTATAGCTCTGGCTCCGAGCCTTGGACGACGCGGTGGATTCGGGCGGCGCCAGGTGGAAACGGAAAGCCCGTGAGCTCTCCAACGTAATAGCTCCCATCTGGAGCAGGCACAACGGACGTCGGAACGGCGTGAATGCCTCCTCCGAAGGGATTCGGCGGTATGACCGCGAACGTGGTGATGTTGCCGGCCGCATCCACGCTTACGAGGTCGTTGCCGCCGGCATCGACCGCGAGATGGCTGTCGGTTCCCGCGAGCAGCCCGAACGGATTCGTGTCTGGCAGGTCGTCGTCGGGATTCGCAGATGCTTCGTAGTCGCCGAGGTCCGCCATTACCTCCCATTCTCCCTCCGCCGTCACGTGAATGAGGGTTCCAAACGATTCACCCGAGTCGCCGAAGCCCTCAGGCTGAGGCTGCGTCCGGATCATCGGGTCGCCGCCGAATCCAATCGTGACGTAGGTGTGCCCGTCAACAAAGGAGATGTCGTGCGGTCCCGTCGCCTCTCCTGTAGACGGGACCACAATCGAGGGAAGGCCCGTCACAAACTCTTGCTGCTCACCTTGCCACAGGCGACTGATTCGACCAGTGGCTCCATAGCATTGGGGCTCGGGATCGATCGCGCGCACCGTCGCGCACGGCGTCTCGCCACCTTCACCGGCTTCGGCGACGTACAACGCCTCATCCGGACCGAGGGCCAGGCCGCGCGGATTGTCCAGCTCGGTCATGACGACGGTCCTCTGTGGTTGGGCCGCGGCGCTGCCGGAGAGCAGCGACAGCCCGAAGATCATCCCAATCCCAAATCGTAAACACACGAGATCACGAATCATGCTTTCCTCCCGCTCTTGGGTTTGTCTCGATCGCTACGGAGCCACGTACGCGTGAAGCAGGGGAGGACCGTCGTCACGGACAGGTTCGACTCCAAGAGTAGCGGGGCGGATTCTAGCACGCACAGGTCGGTCTGCATCCTCCCGAAGTGTTGCCATGTACGGCGCGACGAGCGAGCGAGATCAGCAATGTGAAGCGTGAGAACTTATGCACAGAAGCAGCACCGCATGCTTATCGTGACCGTGGCGTTGATTGGGGTGCTGACGAAGGCTTATGGTATCGTGATCGCGCAAGCAGCATCATGGCGAACGGCACACGATGGCCTCCATCCTGCTGAGCCGCACCGGAGGTATCCGTGGGGCACGGGTGGCGACTCGTGCTGTGTGAGTCCCGTGATCGAGGGCCACCTGGTCTCGGCTGGAGCAGGTGAGCCATGCAGACGATGGCCAAGTCGGATCGACGCGCATCACATTCACGCACGGCAGCGTCGGTGAAGACCAGGGGACTCACCCACATCGCGCTTGCGGTGACGAGCATCGACCGCTCGGCCGCGTTCTATCGGCGCTTGGTGGGCGCGGTCGAAGTGTATCGGAGCCCTGGGTTCCTCCAGATGCAGACGCCCGGCAGTTGGGATGTTCTCGTGTTCGAAGAACGCCCGTCCGAGGCGGGCCAGAGCGGTGGGGTCTTGCACTTCGGCTTTCGCCTCGTCGACGAACACGGGCTCGACCATGCGGAAGAGACCGTTGTGGCAGCCGGTGGCACGGTGCTGGACAAAGGTGAGTTCGTGCCTGGAGAACCGTATCTGTTCGCCAAAGATCCCGACGGATACACCGTGGAGCTTTGGTACGAGCTCCCAACCAAGGCAGACCCGAAGTGACGAGCGTGGGCCTGAAGACTTGTGAAGAATTCCGTAGCGCGCGGCCTGAAGGCCGCGCGAGCGCGGAGTCCAGGGCTCAGTTGGAAGGCTGCACCTGTGTCTTCCCCGGCAGCAGCCGATCGGTGAGCGCTTCGAAAACGACGACGCCAGCGAATCCTCCCGCGACACCGAGCACGAAGGCTAACGTGGCATTCCCGTGGGCCTGCCCGAGCTGATCGAGCGCGTGGAAGATCCCCAGGTCGATCGCCTGGAACAGCACCACACCCGACAGCGCGCTGAAGAGCGCGTTGCCGATGAGGCCCGGCTCCAGCCGGCCCTTCAGGCGTCTTGGCCAGATGTGAGGCGTCCTGACGCGGTAGATGTGCCGCGCGAGCCCTCCCAGAAAGCCGCCGAGCCAAGCCAGCACGAGCAGCGCCCACGCCGCCGCGACGACCTGGAGCTGGGCTTCGCCGTGCGCAACGTTTTCCGACCGCGCGAACACCTTGACCGTTCCGCCCAGGCGCAGGCGCGGAAGATACAGCCTGGAGCTGCCTTGAAGCCGCGTTGCCGATAGCGTAATGCGCTGCGGCTCAACGCGCTGCGAGCCCGAATCGGACTCGATCTCGATCAGATGTGGTCGGTCCAGGGCCTGGAGTGGGAGGCCGTCGCGATCGAGAAGCTGGACCTCCAACGGCACAATCCGTTGATGCGACGTGACAGTGCCTGTCTGTGGCTCCAGACCCACCCGTGCCGGCACCGGCGGGACGAACTCCACCCGCGCCTGATCGACGTGACCCGTGGGCAGGCTTTGTGCCCGGATCACGACCGCGCCCGGATCGCTTGGCGCGGAGACGTGGAACGGCTCGGATTGCCACCGGCCCGCGGCGATCTCAATCGTCGCCACGCCAACGCCCTCCGATTGCTGGTCCTTTCCGTATCGAATACGCACGGCCGGCTCCGTATCGACGCGGTAGCGGAGGTGTCGGCCGGACGGGACCGGATCGTTCACGAAGATTGTGAACTGCGCGGTCGACCGATCGTTCAGCGGGAACGGCTCGTGCCCGCGCGGCAGAATCTCGAACGGACGTGTCCGCTGGGCATGGAGGACGGGGAAGAGGAGCCGTGACACGAAGCTTTGCGCCTGATCGATCCGAATGATGACCTCGCCCGGCGCCAACCCGTCCGACGTCGCCCGAACGAGCACGCTCCCTGCCTCCGCGGCGGTGAAGGAAGCGGTGGAGTCTCTCAGCGCGCTGCTGGGAACAGTGATTGGGTTCGGGTCGACCGCGCCCGCGCCTTCGCCGTTGTTTCTCGTCTGCCGGATCTCGAAGCGAACCATCCGGTCTCGATCGTTCGGCGTGGGCTGAAACTCGCGATCGAGAAGCTCCAGGATCACCGGCGTGCGACTGCCGACCTCGACGACCGGCCGGTCAATCGTGATCCGCAAACGTGCGGGCTCTGCCGAGGAGGGCTCGGCCGACAGCGCCAGGGACGCCAGCGCGCCGATGAGCGCCGCGGCCATCCTCCCGAGCGGAGCGGGACGAGCGGGCGACATGGTTGCCTCCTCCACGCCAGGCCGGCTGCCGGCCTGGGGACCCCTGTTTGTTGCAACGTTGACACGACCCGTTCCGAACGTGGAGAGACCGGCGGCGGTTGCCGGTGGGATCGCCCGCCGTAGCTGCCGTTGAGGGCCGCTCAGCTCGCGGCGCCGCGCGCGTGTCGAGCGGTCCGGCCAGCCCTGCGGGCCGGACGCGTCCCATGCAGCTCCTGGAGTGCGTGGCGGCGCGCCGCGACGTTCGGGTGATCGAGCCCATACGTCTTCTCTCGGATCGACAATGCGCGCCTGGCCAACGACCGCGCCTCGACAAGACGGCCGGTTCTGGCAAGCAGCCGGACCAAACCGTCGATGGGAGCGACGACGTCGGGGTCGTTCTCGCCCAGCGCATCGGACAAGAGCGTGAGCGCCCGCCGAAGGTCGCCCTCAGCCTCGGTGATCCTGCCGCCGGCCAGGTATAGATAACCACGAGCCGCCAAGGCCTCGGCGACGATGGGATGCTCGCGGCCCAGGACTCGAGCTCGTGCCTTCAGGGACGGGTGAAGAAGGGATGCGGCCGCATCGAGCCGTCCGAGCTTGACGTAGAGAAAGCCGAGCTCTCCGCGGCTCAGGGCGGTGTGCAGGTGATGCGCACCGTAGGTGCGCTCACTGATATCGAGCGCGCGAACAAGAGATGCCTCGGCCTCCTCCAGCTTCCCCTGTTCGGCGAGAACGGCTCCGAGGTAATGGTGCGCATTGCCGAGACTGCCAGTGACGGTCTTGTCCGGGTTCGGCACCTGCTCGTAGATGCGAATCTGTTCCTCGATCGCCAGCTCCGCTTCGGCAAAGCGGCCGCGCCGCTCATAGATATCGGCCAGGGAGAAGAGCGGCTCGGCGACCTCCGGAGCGGAGTGACCGAGGCTCCTGCGACGGATCGTGAGCGCGCGGCGGTAGAGTGCCTCGGCCTCGGTCAAGCGTCCCGCTTCGGCGACGGCGGAGCCCAAGTCGTTGAGCACGTCGGAGACCGTCACGTCGTGTGGACCCAGAGCGTCTTCCCGGATCGCGAGCGCGCGGCGCAACAAAGGCTCGGCTCGTCTGAAGTCGGCGCGCTTGATGTGCAGCACGCCGAGGCCGCGGAGCGTGTCCGCGAGGCCCAGTGGATCCTCGCGTAGCTGCGATTCCCGCACGGCGACTGCCTGCTCGAGCACGAGCTGCGCCTCGTCATAG
>JBOGIN010000956.1:0-2922 GCA_050742275.1 Vicinamibacteraceae bacterium | reverse complement strand
GCTGTTAGCAGGGCGAGAAGTGCCAAGAGGCTGCGGTATCCTGGAGGCGCACCCCAAGATGTCGTGGGCACGGGCGAAGTCATCTCGTTATAATAGCTTTCGCCTTCGCGCTTCGGCGTGACAAGTCTGACTTCCGTGGCGCGCCGCGGCGCGACCAGGTCGAGTGTATCCGTGTCGCACCAAACCATCGTCGTCCTCGACTTCGGGTCTCAGTACACACAACTGATTGCCCGGCGTCTGCGAGAGCTGTCCGTTTACTCGGAGATCCTGCCGTTCAGTACACCGCTCGAGACCATCCGGGCGAAGCGGCCCGCGGGCGTCATCTTGTCGGGAGGTCCGCGAAGCGTCTCCGAGGAGGGCGCGCCACTGGCGGATCCGGGCATCCTCGACGCGGGTGTGCCGGTGCTGGGCATCTGCTACGGGATGCAGTTCATGACCGCGGCGCTCGGCGGCGCCGTGGGCGGTGCGGCCCATCGCGAGTACGGTCACGCGCTGGTCAAGGTGCAGGACAGCACGCCGCTGCTCGCGGGGCTCCCGGCCGAGCTCCGTGTGTGGGCGAGCCACGGGGATTACGTCGCAACGGCGCCGCCGGGATTCGACGTGACGGCGGTCAGCGCGAGCGTTCCGGTGGCGGCGATGGAAGATCGCGGACGCCGACTCTTCGGGCTCCTCTTCCACCCCGAGGTGGCACACACCGACCAAGGCACCGAGATTCTCGGCAACTTCGCCTACGCGGTCTGCGGCTGCACGGGCGACTGGACAATGGCGTCGTTCGTGGACGAGTCGGTCGCGCGGATTCGCGAGCAGGTCGGGGAGGGGCGCGTGGTGTGCGGGCTGAGCGGTGGCGTCGATTCGACCGTCGCCGCGGTCATCATGCACCGCGCCATCGGCGAGCGTCTCACGTGCATCTTCGTGGACAACGGCTTGCTGCGACTGAACGAGGCGCAGCAGGTGGAAGAGCGCTTTCGCAATCGTCTACACCTGCCGGTCGTCGCCGTCGACGCCTCGGCGCTGTTCCTCGA
The DNA here is from genome assembly GCA_050742275.1 of Vicinamibacteraceae bacterium. Lineage (GTDB taxonomy): Bacteria > Acidobacteriota > Vicinamibacteria > Vicinamibacterales > Vicinamibacteraceae > WHTT01. The sequence goes on along the minus strand of JBOGIN010000956.1, from coordinate 1,900 downwards.
GCGGCTGGCAGGCGTGACGGACCCGGAAGAGAAGCGGCGGATCATCGGCAAGACGTTCATCGACGTGTTCGAGGCCAAGGCCTCCGAGCTCGGGCAGTTCGACTTTCTCGCCCAGGGCACGCTGTACCCCGACGTCATCGAGAGCGTGTCGGTGGTCGGGCCATCGACGGTCATCAAGAGCCATCACAACGTCGGCGGCTTGCCCGAGAAGATGCGCATGAAGCTCGTCGAGCCGCTGCGGCAGCTTTTCAAAGACGAAGTACGCCAGGTTGGCCTCACGGCTGGGATCGATGAAGAGCTCATTTGGCGGCAGCCGTTCCCGGGGCCGGGACTCGCGGTGCGCATCCTGGGTGAGGTGACCCCGGAGCGACTCGACCTGCTACGGCGCGCCGATGCGGTCCTTCAAGACGAGATTCGGCGACAGGGGTGGTATCGTCGTTTGTGGCAATCGTTTGCAGTGCTCTTGCCGATCCAGAGCGTCGGCGTCATGGGCGATGCGCGAACCTATGAGTTCGCCTTGGCCGTTCGCGCGGTGGAGAGCAGAGACGGGATGACGGCGGACTGGGCGCGCTTGCCCCACGAGCTGCTGACGCGTATCTCATCGCGGCTCGTCAACGAGGTTCGCGGGATCAACCGGGTCGTCTACGACATCAGCTCGAAGCCGCCGTCGACGATTGAATGGGAATAGCATGACTGACTTCGTGCACCTGCACCTGCACACCGAATACTCGCTGCTCGATGGCGCCTGCCGGATCGAGGAGCTGGTGGGACAGGCCGCGGCGCTCGGGATGCCGGCCCTGGCCGTGACCGAGCACGGCAACATGTTCTCGGCAATTGCTTTCTACGACGCGTGCCAGAAGGTCGGCGTCAAGCCCATCCTCGGGTGCGAGGTGTACGTGGCGCCGGGCGACCGGCGCGTCAAGGGCGGCACGCCTGGGGAGACGGCCAACCACCTGGTTCTGCTCTCCGAGACGAACGAAGGCTTCCAGAATCTCATCAAGCTGGTGTCCTCCGGTTATACGGAAGGCTTCTATTACCGGCCGCGCATCGACAAGGAGCTGCTCGCACAGCATGCGAAGGGCTTGATCGGGTTGAGCAGTTGTCTCAAGGGCGAGGTGGCCGAAGGCCTCTACAAGGATCGTGCGGCACGAGCGACAGAGGCGGCGGCGACGTATCGCGACATTCTCGGGCCGGACAACTTCTTTCTCGAGATGCAATATCAAGGGCTCGGGGAGCAGCGCGTCGTCAACAGCGCGCTGCCATCGCTGAGTCAGGACCTCGGCCTGCCGCTCGTCTGCACCAACGACGTGCACTACCTGCGGCATGGCGATCACAAGCCGCACGACATCCTGCTCTGCATTGGCACCGGCAAGAACGTGCAGGATACGGAGCGGCTCCGATATCACGGTGATCAGTTCTTCCTGAAGACCGCTGACCAGATGCGGGAAGTGTTCGGCGACTTCCCGCACGCGCTCATCAACACGGTCGCCATCGCCGAGCGCTGCAACGTCGATCTCGATTCCAGCGAGTACCACTTGCCGAACTTCGAGGTAGCGGACGGCTATACGCTGGACGCCTACTTCGAAAAGATGGTACGTGACGGCTTCGCACAGCGCCTGCCGCGTCTGCGAGAGCTGCGGGATCGTGGTGCGCTGGCCCACACGCTCGAGGAGTACGAGCAGCGGCTCACGTACGAAGTCGAGATGATCAAGCAGATGAAGTACTCCGGGTACTTCCTGATCGTGTGGGACTTCATCCGCTACGCCCGCGAGCGCAACATTCCGGTGGGACCTGGCCGCGGCTCCGCCGCCGGCAGCGTCGTCGCCTGGTGCCTCAGGATCACGGAAGTCGACCCCCTCGAGTTCGACCTGATCTTCGAGCGGTTCCTGAACCCCGAGCG
>JBOGIN010000955.1:0-6437 GCA_050742275.1 Vicinamibacteraceae bacterium | reverse complement strand
GCATCATCCTCGCCAACCGGTTCACGTGGCTCTCGTCGCAGTTGACGGTTCTGAACCGGTTCGCGTGGTAGGGCATGTTGATGACTCGCACGACGAGCTTGTGGATGACGATTGGTGGCGTAGCGGTGCTGGGCGGTGGGTTCTGGCTTGCGGGGCCTGGCCTGGCAACGCAGTCGTCTTCGTCTGCCGGTGTGCGCGCGGAGCAGGTCGACGGAAAGACCAGGTACACGAATCGGCTCATCGACGAAAAGAGCCCGTACCTGCAGCTCCACGCACACAACCCGGTGGACTGGTATCCCTGGGGAGACGAGGCCTTCGCCAAGGCGCGGCGCGAGAACAAGCCGATCTTTCTGTCGATCGGCTATTCGACCTGCCACTGGTGTCACGTCATGGAGCGGGAGTCGTTCTCCGATCCGGCGATCGCCAAGATCATGAACGCACACTTCGTCTCGATCAAGGTCGACCGCGAAGAGCGTCCAGACGTCGACCGCATCTACATGACCTTCGTCCAGGCCACCACGGGAGGCGGCGGCTGGCCGATGTCGGTGTTCCTGACGCCGGATCTCAAGCCGTTCTTCGGCGGCACGTATTTTCCGCCGGATGATCGGTACGGCCGGCCTGGCTTCAAGGCACTCCTCCTTCGCATCCAAGAAGCCTGGGCCCAGGAGCGCGAAAAGGTGCTCGCCGCGTCGGCGAAGGTCACCGAGGCGCTGCGCGCCCAAGTTGAAGCTGGCGCTGCGCAGGGTGCGCGCTTCGACAAGGCCGTGCTCGATCAGGCGTACCAAGCGATCAAGACCGGCTACGATGCCGAGCAGGGCGGCTTTGGCTCGGCGCCAAAGTTCCCGCGTCCGGTCGTCTTCAACTTCCTGCTGCGGTACTACGCGAGAACCGACACGAAAGATGCGCGCGAGATGACACTCCATACGCTCCGGGCGATGGCGCGTGGCGGCATGCACGACCATCTCGGCGGCGGCTTTCATCGCTACTCCACCGATCGGGTGTGGCACGTGCCGCATTTCGAGAAGATGCTGTACGACCAATCGCAGCTCGCGATCTCCTACACCGAGGCGTATCAGATCACCGAGGAGCCATTCTTTGCGGAGACGGCCCGCGACATTCTGGACTACGTGCTGCGCGACATGCGCGGCCGCGAGGGTGGGTTCTACTCGGCCGAGGACGCGGACAGTCTCATCGAGGCTGGCAAGGCGGAGCACGCGGAAGGGGCGTTCTATGTGTGGACCGCGGATGAGATCGCCGAGGTGATTGGCCGCGACGCCGCAGCGATCTTCAGCTCCTACTACGGTGTCGAGCCTGCGGGCAACGTGCCAGCGCAGCAGGACATCCAGGGCGAGCTCAAAGGCAAGAACGTGCTCATCGTGCGCCACACGGTCAGCGAGACGGCGAAGAAGTTCGGCACGTCCAAAGACGAGGTGGAGCAGGTGCTCGCCCGGGCGCGACGGAAGCTCGTCGAGGTGCGGACGAAGCGACCGCGTCCACCACTCGACGACAAGGTGTTGACCGCGTGGAACGGCCTCATGATCTCGGCGCTCGCACGCGCCGGTCAGGTGTTGGAGGAGCCGCGTTACGTCGCCGCCGCTCGCGCGTCCGCTGGATTCATCGCGTCGAAGATGTACGACGCGAAAAGGGGCATCCTCCAGCGGCGGTATCGCGAAGGAGAAGTGGCCATCGACGGCTTCATCGACGACTACGCGTTTCTCGTTCAGGGCCTCCTGGATCTCTACGAAGCCTCGTTCGAGTCGAAGTGGCTCACCTGGGCGGTTCGACTCCAAGAAACCCAGGACCGCTTGTTCTGGGACGCCAAAGAGGGCAGTTATTTTGCGACCCAGGATGATGCGGCCCACCTCCTCTGGCGGATGAAGGAAGACTACGACGGTGCGGAGCCCTCGCCGAATTCAGTCGCTGCCATGAACTTGCTGCGGTTGTGGCAGATGACGGATCGCGAAGACTGGCGCGAGAAAGCGGATGCCACGTTTGCCGCCCATGCGGATCGCCTCCGCCAACAGCCGGCAGCCGTTCCTCAGCTCATCGCGGCGCTCGACTTCAGCCTCTCGAAGCCGAAGCAGATCATCATCGCCGGGCGCGCCGGTGCAGAGGACACCCGCGCGATGCTTCGCCTCGTGCACGATCGCTTCATCCCCAACAAGATCCTGCTGCTCGCGGATGGGGGGGCAGGGCAGCGGCAACTGGCGCGCTGGTTGCCGTTCGTCGAAGGCGTGAGCCGAAAGGACGGGAAGGCGACCGCATACATTTGTGAGGACTACGTGTGTCAGTTGCCAACCGCAGATCTGGAAGTGGCCGCGCGCCTGCTGGACGGCACGTGGACGCCCGGAGCCCCCGAGGTGCAGGCCGCCGCGCGGCAGAAGAGACCGAACCGATGAACGCAGCATAGCATGTCGGCCGGAACGCCGCCTGCCTGTGTGGGAGCGGCAAGAAGTTCTTGCGGGCCGCGGCCTTCGGTCGCGCCCCGCGACGCTCACTTGCCAACTCCGAAACATGACACGTTGTGTCACGTTTCGGGTTGTCAAGGGGTCAAGCGGTGCTGCGGCGCGAAGGGCCGCAGTCTCAGTGTGCGGGAGCGTGGCGCACTGATGGTCCTCATTGGCGTGGTGCTTGGCGCAATCTTGGTCGGCGTCCCTCGTTGAACCGCGACGCTGACCCCGACGGCCCGGCGCCGCGTCTGGTCGGCTGAGCACGGCCACTGGCACAGCGTGCCGTAGTGTGGTGACGGCGCGTGTCATCTCGCCACTTGATCGTTACCAACGTCGACTCGATGGCCCGCGTGAGCCCATAATCGAGATCATGGTTCGGCGGGCGTGTGCGGCGGTATTGGGTGCTGGCTCCATTGTGATGGTCCAACACGTTCATGACGACAGGGCGTACTGGACGTTGCCGGGTGGTGCGGTCGAACCGAGAGAGACGTGGGCGGACGCGGCCGTTCGGGAGCTGCGCGAGGAGACCGGGCTGGTGGGGGAGGTCGCCAGGGAGCTGTACGCGCGAACCTACCGGAGCCGGGCCGGCGATGACGTCGAGGAGCGGTGCTATCTGGTGGCCGTCGCCGCGGATGCGGCGCTCGTGCGCGGCGTCGATCCCGAGCTCGTCGATGGGCGTCAGGTGATCGCCGCAGTTGACTGGGTCCCGCTCGCGGGCCTCGCCGACGACCGCCAGGTTGGCAGAGTGCTGCGCGCATTGCAGGGGCTCCATCTGTCCCACCCCGGACTCCCGGACGTTTTCCCGCGCACTTGACTCTGGAACGCACTCCAGGGTTGAGACTAGTGTTGGAGGGGCCATGGGGAATCCCTTCACGTTGCGGATCGGTGAGGTCGCCACGCAAAGTGGGGTGACACGGGATGCCCTGCGGTACTACGAGCGTTTCGGCGTGCTCCCGCGGCCGCATCGGACATCGAGTGGGTACCGCGTGTACGCGCCGGCGGTGCTCAACCGCCTCCGGTTCATCAAGCAAGCGCAAGCGCACGGCTTGACGCTCGCCGAGATCCGCAACTTGCTCGCGTTCGGAGATCGTGGGGGTCGCGAGCGCTGCCGGAACGTCCAGCGCCTGCTGAGCCTCAGAATCGCCGAGCTCGATCGGAAGGTCGTCGAGCTCCACGCGTTCAAACTGACGCTCGAGCGGTACGCCAAGCAGTGTCAGCGCGTGCTCGAGGGCTCGGCGGATTCTGAGTGTCCCGTTGTGATGGACCTGGAGAAGCAATCATGAAGACCTTGGTTATTGGCATCTGGTCTGCGCTGGTGGCGTCCGCCTGTTGCATCGGCCCGGTCCTGTCCTCGCTGATTGGCGCGGGCGCGGTCGGTGCGGCAGCCGTCAAGCTCGAGCCCGGCGGAGAGGAGGACCAGCGTGGAACGTGAACTGCGTGTGCGGATTGTCCTGCAGCGACCACCGTCGGGTGTCGCGTTTGGTGTGCAGAGAGGCCACGGTGCCGCCTACGCAACGGTGCAGACGCAACGATCGGACGGTCGGGATCTGCAGTTCGAATTCAGCGTCGCGCTCAAGGCGGAGAACAAGCGGACCACTCCCGATTTCGGCGGCCCGTTCGTGCAGGGTCCGCCCGATGCGCGATTCATCTATATCGACATCGGCCGGCACGCCGGGCAGGCCGACTCGATCTGGAGTCGGCGACTGAAGATTCCACTGAGCGGGATCACCTGGGACGCGATCGACCGAGGGGCACGTGATCCGCAAACGATGCTCGAAACCCGCGTGCCGGGCACCGGGCGTGACGGCGGACCGAATTGTGCAGCCGTGAAACCGTTCGATGGCTGGAAGGTCACACTGTAGCCACTCACGACGCTGCACTCGTCATGACACGGGCAACGCAAGGCTGATTCCATGACGACAGGTGCCATCCAAGGCATTGTTGGCGCCCGCCGACGCCGGCCACGTCGCCAGAGATCACCCGTTTGCAGGCATTACCTCCCAGGCCGGATTCGTGGACGTGCCGCGGCGTTTCACGTGAAACGGCACAACTCTTGTGCCCGACTCGCCGCGCCGCCGGTTAAGGCCACAACGCGCTCCATTATTTGACGAGATAGCGCTCATTGAGAGCACAAGCTTGATCACTGTGGTACTGGCGGCTCGATGAGTGACGTCTCGTCCTCGATGAGATCGACGATACCCCAAACACCGCGTCTGCACAGGGCAGCACGAACATCAGTGGACCGCTCGCAGCCCACGTAGATCGTTCAGACGCAGATAGCGCCCGGTCGTGTCCACCAACCCGCGGTGCCGGAGATCGTGAAGGACGATGTTGATGGTCTCGCGCGTCAGGCCGGTGAGATTCGCTAGATCGCGCTGACTGAGACGAAAGGGGATGACGCACCCGTGCGCATCCGACAGGCCGTGCTCGCTGGCAAGGTCGCACAGCGTGTGCGCGACGCGCGCGACGGCACTCTTGCACAGTAGATCCTCCACTCGCGCTCGAAATGTTCGGAGCCTGAAGCCAAGCAGCTTCGTGATGCGGTAGCCGAACTCCGGGCACTCCCGAATCAGCTGCAGGATGAACGCCTTGTCCATGGCGCAGATCACGGCATCCGCGTACGCCACGGCGACGTGGTCACGCGGGCTCTCGTCGACGGCGGCGAGCTCACCAAAGACATCGCCGGGACGGAGGAACGCCAGAATCACATCACGACCGTCCGGGGCGCTCGTCGCAATCTTCACGATTCCAGCCTTGAGCAGAAAGACCTGGTCGCTCGGATCACCGGGGAGGTAGATCGGCTGGCCACGCTTGATCTCCGACATCCGGGTCACCCGCTGGACGAGCCGCATCTGTTGCTCGCTGAGCGCGTCGAGTAGGCGGAAGTGCCGCAAGTACCACAGCTTGCTGTGAGCGGGCATTTATGGGATCTCGACCCGTTGAGACGCTTCTGCCAACGGTGAGGATCCCGACGTCCCCCCGAGCCGGTCAACGATCGTAGAGAGCGTATTTACCCCGTCCGATCACAGCGCGCGGCCAATTGCTCCTGTCGGGGCACTCCGTAGAGCACGCTGCGGCCGTCGATGACCACGGCCGGCGTGGCGAACAGGTGGTAGCGCGCCGCGATCGCCTGGTCCTGCTCGAAATTTCGACGGACGACACGGATGTCCTGGCGACTGGCAGCAAACCTGACCACGGCCTCGTATGCCGGTGGACATGTGGGGCAATGGTCGGCGATGAAGACTTCAATCACGTGAGCCATAGCGCTCGGGCCGCCTCCAGTGTGAAGCCTTTGCGCCGAGCGATCCAGAGCTGAGGCGTAAGCTGGCTCACAGTTGCGGCATTCAGGTGCGTCGACGCGGGTCCGCCGCGCTTCCTGTGAGCTACTTCACTGCGCCGGCGGGTTCACGCGACCAGCCTTCGACCCGAGTGTCACAATCAGCATGAGTCAGAGACATGGATGTGAGGGCTGCCTTTGGGCGGCCCAGACCTTGGGGACGGTGGGATTCTGCTGGCGATGACCGCCGGCTGGCGTAATGGGGGACCACGCCAGGCCCGCCGTCCCCAAGGCGACATGGAGAGGGTGAGGCCATGCAAACGACGTGCAACGATGCTTGTTAGGGCCGCCGCGCGATCCTGACCGATTTGCGCTGAGCGAGCCGTAACGCCAGCGGCGATGCCGAGACAGAGTTATGGTTGCCCAAGAACCTCTCGCGAGGAGCCTCATGGCATTCATCACGAGCATCCCGCCCACGCAGGCCGACGCGGACCTAGCCGATGTGTATCGCCATATCACCGCCTCGCGCGGCGGTGTTGCGGCCGTACATCAGGCGCAGTCATTGAACCCCCAGGTGCTCAGGGCACACCTGGAGCTGTACAAGGCCATCATGTTCCAGCCATCGCCGCTGACCCGCGCACAGCGAGAGGCGATCGGCGTCGCCGTGTCGAGAGCCAATGGCTGCGCGTATTGCGTCGCGCACCATAGCG
>JBOGIN010000954.1:0-2303 GCA_050742275.1 Vicinamibacteraceae bacterium | reverse complement strand
GGTATCATATGGAGAACACGCATGGCATCGGAGAAGATTCAGACCTTGACGGATAGCAACTTCGACCAGGTTGTCGGCTCACCGAATCCGGTGCTCGTCGACTTCTGGGCGGAGTGGTGCGGGCCCTGCCGCATGATCGCGCCCGTCATCGAGGACTTGGCAACGACCTTCGACGGCCGCGCGGTCATGGCCAAGCTGAACGTCGACGAGCACCCGACCGTCGCCGAGAAGTTCAACGTCCGGAGCATCCCAACGCTGCTGCTCTTCAAGCAGGGCGAGCTGGTGGAGTCGATCGTCGGCGTCCAGCCGCGCGAGACCCTCAAGCGCCTCATCGAGAAGCATGCCTGACACGCCCCGCGATGTCGTCGTCATCGGCTCTGGTCCGGCCGGCCTCACGGCGGCTCTCTACAGCGCACGGGCGAATCTGCATCCCGTGTTGTTCGAGGGCGTGCGGCCCGGCGGTCAGCTCATGACCACCACCATGGTCGAGAACTGGCCCGGGATGCGCGACGGCATCATGGGGCCGGAGCTGATGACCGAGATGCGAGCCCAGGCCGAGCGCTTCGGCACCGAGATCAAGACGAGCGAGGTGTCCCGCGTCGATGTGTCCCAGCGGCCATTTCTGGTCGTTGGCGACGACGGCACGGAGGTGCGAACGCGCGCGCTCATCGTGGCAACGGGCGCGTCGCCCCTGCTGCTCGGCCTCCCGGCAGAGGGAACGCTGATGGGGCACGGCGTCTCCACCTCCGCCACCTGCGACGGCTTCTTCTTCCGCAACAAGGCGGTCGCCGTCGTTGGTGGCGGCGACTCTGCGATGGAGGAGGCGACGTATCTCGCTCGGCTTGCCTCGCAGGTGACGGTGATCCATCGGCGCGATGAGCTGCGCGCGTCGAAGATCATGCAGGAGAAGGCCGTCGCCAACCCGAAGATCACCTTTCTCTGGAACACTGTCGTCGAAGACATCAACGACGACGCACGGAGAGAGGTGACGGGCGTCGCGGTGCGGAACACGCACACTGGCGAGTCGAGCACGCTTCCCGTCGAAGGGCTGTTCCTCGCGATCGGTCATCGGCCGAACACGGCGCTCTTCACAGGCCAACTGGAGACGGATCCGAATGGATATCTCCTCGCCCGCAACGGCACCTTGACCAACGTGCCGGGGGTCTTTGCCTGTGGCGACGTGCAAGATCACGTCTACCGGCAGGCGATCACCGCAGCTGGATCCGGATGCATGGCGGCGCTGGATGCGGAGCGGTACCTCGAGGGGATCCCGCGCGATACCTACGAGGCAGAGCCCGTTTCACAGGCGTAGCTACTCGATCCATCCGCCTCCCAGCACCATATCGTCCGCATAGAACACCGCGGCCTGGCCCGGCGCAACCGCGCTCTGGGGCTCGTCGAAGTCGACCCGCACGCGCATTGCACCGATGGGTGTCACGCAGGCTGACGCCGGAGGATGTCGGTGCCGGATTTGCACGTGCGCCCCGATCGAGCCAGACGGGACCGTGCCAGAGATCCAGTTCACCGAGGCGGCTGTCAGCGTGGCTCGGCCCAGCGCGTCACGCGGGCCCACGATGACCTCGTTGGCCGCCGCGTCAATCGCGACCACGTAGAGAGGGACCCCTGTCGCAAGGCCCAGCCCCTTCCGCTGGCCGACCGTGAAACGGTGGACGCCATCGTGGCGTCCGAGCGGCCGCCCCTGCTCGTCTGCGATGACGCCGGCGGCGGGCTTGCGATCTGCCGCGTGCCGCTCGACGAACGCGGCGTGGCGACCGGGCGGCACGAAGCAAATCTCCTGACTATCCGGCTTGTCGGCCACGGGCAGACCGCGCGCCCGAGCGATGGCGCGGACCTCCGGCTTGGTGAGATGGCCAACGGGGAATCGAGCCCGCGCGAGCTGCGCCTGCGTGAGGGAGAAGAGAAAGTACGACTGGTCGCGGGCCGTGTCGCGCCCTCGGCGCAGGAGGTAGCGTCGCGTTGCCTCCTCGAAGGCCACCTGCACGTAATGTCCCGTCGCGAGAAACGCCGCATCGAGGCCGCGCACGCGATCCAGCAGCGCGGCGAACTTGACCTCGCTGTTGCAGCGCGTGCACGGAATCGGTGTGCGGCCCGAGACGTACTCGCCGACGAAGTTCTCGACCACCTGCCTGTGGAACTGCGACTCGAAGTTCACCACGTAATGTGGGAGGCCCAGCCGTCCCGCCACACGCCGCGCGTCATGGAGATCGTCGAGGGTGCAGCAACGGCCGAAGCGCACCTCGCCCTCGCTCTGATCGTAGAGCTGCATCGACAGACCGATAGTC
>JBOGIN010000953.1:0-2533 GCA_050742275.1 Vicinamibacteraceae bacterium | reverse complement strand
CCCAAGACCGTGGCGTGCACGTGAGCCATGCGGCTCAGCCGCTCCTGATATCGTGAAGCGCTCCGATCTCCCGAATAGTGGCAATGGAGACCGGCGATTCGCACGCGCGCGCAGGCGTCGAGCGTCTGCACGACGGTCTTCCCATCGGCAGCCTCCAGGTCCACGCCGAACCGTGAGCGTGGCGTGAGCGGGCCGAGATGACAACGCAGGCCCACCGAGACATCGGTTCCGGCGGTTCGTGCAATCTCCGCCACGAGACGTGCCTCGGCAAGCGAGTCGACGTTCACACACGCGCCGGCGCGGTGCGCGAGCGCCAGGTCTCGAGCGGTTTTCACCGGCCCGTTGAAGATGATCCTGTCTCCTGGGATACCGAGCGCCATGGCGAGATCGAGCTCGACCCGTGATACGACCTCCGAGCATGCCCCAAGGTGGTGTGCCACGCGGATGAACGCCGGCAGGTAGTTCGTCTTGTACGAGTAGGCGACGGAGGTCTTCGGGTAGTAGCGCCTGAACGCTGCCAGGAGGGCCGATATGTTTGCGCGAAGCCGTCCCGTATCTGCCACGTAGAATGGCGAGCCATGACGCGCCGCCACCATGGCTAGCACGGTTACATCGAGGGGCGCGACCGTCGCCGACGCGCTAGCCAAGGTCCACCTTCCTCGGATCACCTCGTTCGATGAGGGTGTTGCTGTCGAGCACGGTCGTCAGCGTTCGAGCGAGGATGCCGAGATCCATGACGAGACTGTAGTGGCGCACATAGTGGACGTCCAAGTCGATACGCTGCGACCAGGTGAGGCTGTGCCGGCCGCTGACCTGGGCGAGGCCGGTGATGCCAGGTCGCATCTCGAAACGTTGCCGCTGGGACGGATTCATCCGCGCGGCATACTCGAGCGGCACCGGGCGCGGTCCCACCAGCGCCATCTCGCCCTTCAAGACGTTGACGAGCTGCGGCAGCTCGTCGAGGCTCCAACGGCGAAGAACCTTTCCGACGCGCGTCACGCGAGGCTTGACCGGCCGGCCGTCGCCATCGAGATAGGCGTCTGCGTCCGGGATCATGGATCGGAACTTGTAGACTCGGAAGGGACGAGCGCCGGTGCCGGCGCGCTCGGCAACAAACAACGCCGGCCCCCGATCCTCCCTCTTGATGAGCAGAGCAATGGCCGCGAACAGTGGCAGGAGCGGGATCAACGCGATAAGGGCGATCACGCGATCCACGCCGTGCTTCATTGCGAGCTGGACACCGCGGGAGCCGGAGGTGCTCATCGTTCCTCGACAAGCGTGGCCACGTTGCGTTCCTTCCACTGCTGGTCCAGCCGGACGGTGTACCTCGAGCCGGCACGAGCCAGGTGTGGATTCAGGATCCACGAGACGGACTCGTTCGAGAAGATCAGCTGCTGGTGGAACCAGAGCTCCTGGGTCCACACAATCGTGTTGAACATCCCCGGCGCGTGGCTCTGAATCTCGAGCTCATCGACCGCTGGCGGATCGGCCTGCGTGTAATCGATGTCTGCGAGTGGCGCAGGATCGGACAACAGGCGCGCCTGGCTCAGATCCAGTCGGCCGTCCCGGCGGCGCTCGGGGAACTGCGGCGTCCAGGGCGCGGCGGTGACGGCTTCGCACAAGCCGTGCAACGTGAGGCCATACCGTCCTTCCAGGTCCGCAATGTCCGCTCGAAGACGCGCGTGTCGCGTCTGGTAGTCCTGTGGAGGCCACTCGCACGCGCGCGCATAGTAGCGCACGCGATTCGGCACGACACAGCCGCCGTTCGCCAGGAATCTTTCTTTGAGCTGGAACACGAGCTGCGTCTGGCGGTCGTCCCGACGCGGGTCGTTCAAGTAGACCATGGCCAGAATGGCGTCGAAGGTATTGCGTTCTGCCGGCAGGTCGAAGCTCCAGAGATCCGCCTCGACGAAGTGGATACGCGACGCATAGCCGTTCTCCGAGGCCAATCTGCGGGCGAGCGCGAGCGCATCCACATCGACACCAACGACACGGCCGGCACCCGCACGAGCGGCCCACATGGCGAGCAGACCGACGCCGCAGCCTGCGTCGAGCACCTTCGCGCCAGGACGTATGGTGCCTCGAATGATCGAACGCAGCGTGAGCGCCCGCTCATGATGGAGGAGCAAGTTCAGGTGTTGATGCGGCGTCATCCGTGATCTGCGTGAATCGCATGTATTCGTGCGCCAGCGCCGTCCAGATCGCTTCCGGCTCGAAGTCACGGAGGACACGCTCACGGCCCGCTCGGCCGTGCGCCTGGCGTCGATTGTCGTCGGTGACGTAACGCTCGATTGCCGCCGTCAAGCGCGCGACGTCCCGGACCGTGACGAGCGTGCCGGTCACATCGTCCACCACGGCGTCCACACATCCCGGAATGTGCGTCGCGACGGTCGGGAGCTCCATCGCTGCCGCTTCCAGGAGCACGTTGGGAAGACCCTCCCGGTACGTGGGAAGGACGACGAGGTCCATGGCTGGATACAGCGCGGCGGAATCGGCGTAGCCCACGAGATGCACGCGTGGGTCACCCTGGAGG
>JBOGIN010000952.1:0-3615 GCA_050742275.1 Vicinamibacteraceae bacterium | reverse complement strand
GATGAGCGACAGCGTGAGCGGACCATCCGTCGACATGTGCGGCAACTCAAACAACTGGGCTATGACGTGCTACTCGTCGAATCAGCCGCGTAGCTGATCCGAGCGCCTTTTTCTGAGCAGGCTCTTTGCCCCCGCGCTACGTCCACGTGAACCGTATTGCGATTACGGCTGCTTCTGAACATCGGATTCGTTCACCCAGCCCGGCGCCAGCTTCTCCCCCTTCATATAGCGCTCGTAGAAGTTGCGGAACTGCTCCTCCGCGTAGGGGTACTGGTCGAAGATCTTCCCGTTGCCGAACATTCGCGGGTCGCGCTGTGCCTTCAGCTCGGAAACGAGCTGCCCCTCGAGCTGCGTTCTCAGCTGACGATACGCGCCCTCGTCTGCGAGGTTCTTCACGCAGTCAGGATCGGCTTCGAGATCGTAGAGCTCTTCTTGCGGGCGCTTGCCGAACGACAGCTCCCAAAAGCGTCTCGTGGCGGGATCGGTGCGGGTCTTCAAAACCTCGGTCTTCGTGGGGCTGCCGTCGCAGTTCAGATATCCTGTTTCCGGGTTGCCCGCGGGCCAGCGCGATATCTCGAAGTTGCGGATGTAGAGCATGTCGTTCTTGACGATGGCGCGAATAGGATAGCCCCAATCGTGCGGCCGCCCGACGTCGTGTCGCTCCTTGCCGATCAACACGTGGTCTCGCTCGGGACTGACCCGCCCCGACGCGTGGGACCACAGGATGTCGGTGAGGCTGCGGCCCGTGATGGGCGCCATGCCGGTCTGGTTCACGCGGAGTCCCGACAGCTCGATGAACGTGGCCGCCAGATCGATGAGGCTGACGTAATCGTCGATGGTGCGGCCGGGGCGCTTCAGGCCGTTCTTCCACATCACGGCGAGAGGCACGTGATTCGACGCGTCGTAGGCCTGTCCCTTCGCTCGCGGCGCTGGCATCCCGTGATCCGACGTGACGACGACGAGCGTGTTGTCGAGCTCGCCGGCCCGTTCGAGATGCTCGAGCATGCGCACGAGATGGCGGTCGAAGTGTTCGACCTCGAGCGCGTAATCGAGCAGGTCCGTGCGCACGATCTCGTTGTCTGGCCAGAACGCGGGCACGCGATCGATGTCACTCAGTTTCTTGCCGCCCTTCGCGACGCCTGATCCGTATTCGTAGCGCCGGTGCGGCTCCATCGCGCCAAGCCAGAAACACCAGGGCGCGCCCTCCGGCGTTCGTCGGAGAAAGTCCTCGAAGTTGCCGGCATAGTCGGTAGGAGCGATGCCACCTGCCGGAGGGTGGAGACGACGCCCGCCGTACGGCGCACCGGCCAGATGCCGCGGATTCCCATCCGCGTCGTTGGCAACGCCCGGCCCCCAGCCCTTTCCGGTGCTCCCCACGGTATAGCCGCCCGCGGCCAACGCTTCGGGGTACGTGGTGAACTTACGCGGGAAGAACGGGACGTGATTTGCCGCGTCTTCGAGCTGCCAGGAGTTGCGCCCGGTGAGGATGGACGCGCGAGAGGGCGCGCACTTGGCGTTTGGCGTGTACGCGCGCGTGAACAGAAGGCCTTCTCGCGCCACACGATCGAAGCCGGGCGTTTTCACCCACTTCGATCCGTAGGCGCCCGCATGGCCATAAGACCAGTCATCGGCGATGGCCAGAAGAATGTTCGGCCGGGTGGGCTGCGGCCGTGACGACTGAGGCGCGTTGGCCAGGACGGGTGAACGGCCAGCATCGGCACCCGCGCCGATCATCGCGATGATCGGCAGCACGACCAGCAGCACGCATCGGAACATCCCGACGCGTCTCACTGTTTGCCATGTTGTCGCCATGTCGATCGAGGGTCCGCCTAGGCAAACAGGTCCATGGCCGGCTTCCCCGTTCCCTCGGGCGTGGTGTAGAAGGGACGGCCCTCGATCACGTAATGCGTATCCGGCGGGATGCCAAGGGCGTGGTAGATCGTCTGATGCACCTGAGCGATCGTGATCTGGCGCTCCACCGTCTTACAGGGACGCTCGTCGGCCGTCTTGCCGTAGACGAAGCCCCGCTTGATGCCGCCGCCAAACATCAGCATGGAGCAGCCGTCGGTAAAGTGTCGGTGCATGCCGTACTGGGACGGTTTCTCGACGATGTCCGGCACCTTCACCTGGTCCTTGACCTTGGCACCGGGACGCCCCTCGACGAGCATGTCGCGGCTGAACTCACTGGCCAGCACGATCAGCGTGCGCTCCAAGTGTCCGCTCTCATCGAGGTCTTTGACGAGCTGCGCGACCGGCCGGTCGATCGTCGCTTTCAGCTGCGCCGTGCGCGCGTGGCCGTTCTCGTGCGTGTCCCAGCCCATGAAGGGCTCGTACTCCGTGGTCACGCTGATGAAGCGCGCGCCTTGCTGCGTGAGGCGCTTGGCCAGCAGACAGCCGAGGCCGAAGCGTCCGCCGTCGTAGCGCTTGTAGCTCTCGGCAGGCTCGCGACTCAGGTCGAACGCCTGCGCCTCCGGTGAATCCAGCAGGCGGTAGGCGCGCTCCATGGACCGCAGTAACGACTCCTTCTGATAGTCGCTCCCCGCTTCGGCCAGCGGGCTCCGGTCGATGAGCTCGCGGTACAGCAACTGCCGCCGCTCGAACCGCTGCGGCGTCATGCCTTTCGGCGGCCGCACGTTCTCGAGGCCGGCCAACGGGTTGGGAATCAGGAACGGGCCATACTCCGCGCCCAGAAAGCCGGCCGTGTGAAACGCCTTGAGCTCCTCGGCCTCGCCGACCGAGAACCGCTGTCCGATGCTGATGAACGGGGGAATGACGTCACTGAGCGGCCCGAGCTCGCGGGCGATCCAGGCGCCGATGTGCGGCACAGCCACGGTCTGCGGCGGCTCATAGCAGGTGTGCCAGTTGTACTGATGCCGGGAGTGAAGGATGTGGCCCAGGTCGGCCGCGCGGTAGGAGCGAATCACGGTCCCTCTGTCCATGATCCGGCCGATGGACTCGAGACCCTTCGAAAAGGACACGCCGTCCACGATCGTGGGGACGGACGGAAACGTGCTCAACAGACGGCGGCTGTCCAGCCCTTTCTCGAACGGCACGTAGGCCTTGGGGTCGAAGGTCTCGGTGTGGGCCATGCCGCCGGCCATCCAGAGAAGAATCACGGTATCGGCCTTGGACGACCCTCGCCGACGGCATCCGGAGAGAAACGATGCGCTCGGAAGCGTGGCCGCCATGGCCGCAAGCGTGCCAGCGCCGACATTCTTGAGAAACGATCTGCGGGTTGCGTGCGTTTCCATGAGTGTTTCCTCACCCTGACAGCTAGCGGACCGTAACGGTTGCCCCGCGCTACACCTCGTATCAGTGAATGATCTGGAACTCGGGCAGCAGGACCACGGCCCACAGCAGATCTTCCACCGACTCCACGTCCGGGCTGGGCCCCAAGGCCGCGAGGGCAGCCTGCGCTTCCTCGTCCACGGGCCGCCTCCCCAGCGCCCGCATGTAAATCTGTTGAACCATGTCTGCTGGAGCAGAACGATACCGGCGCCACCACCGACGCGCTCCCCGGGCCACCACCTCGTCCAGAAACGGTCCGTTCATGAGCTCCAACGCCTGGAGCAGCGTGGCTTCACTGGTCCGTGACGTCACGACATTGTCGCGGAC
>JBOGIN010000951.1:0-1666 GCA_050742275.1 Vicinamibacteraceae bacterium | reverse complement strand
TTGCTAGGTATACCATCGCGAGGTATGAAAGCCGAGGCTCTCAAGGGCCACCTCGATTTACTCCTCCTTGCCGCCGTGCAGCCCCGCCCGATGCACGGTTACGCGATCGCAGAAACTCTGCGCGGTCGGAGCAATGGCGCCTTCGACCTGCCTGAAGGCACGCTCTATCCGGCGCTACACCGGTTGGAGCGCGCCAGGCTGATGTCGAGCCGCTGGTCAGAGGTCAACGGCCGACGACGGCGGGTCTATCAGCTCACAGCGAAGGGGCAACGCGCCCTTGTCGAACGGCAAAGCGAGTGGCAGAACTTTGCTTCGGCCATCCATGCCGTCGTAGAGGGCGGTGCATGATTTCCGAGCCACTCGAGACGTATTTGAATCGGCTCGCGCGCGAGCTCAGAAGGCGCGGGCTCTTCGACCCCAGGATTGTCGAGGAGGCGCGTGACCATCTCGTGGATGCCATTGAAGACGGGCGGCAGCGCGGACTGCCGCCCGATGCTGCAAAGCGCGAGGCATTTGCGCGGTTTGGAACACCGCAAACGGTCGCGACACAGTTCGTCGCGGAGAGATACGGCATGCTCAATCGATGGCGTCTCACTATCGCCACAGCGGTCCGCTGTTGGAGCATGGCGGTTCGCCGCCTTCGACGCGATGGGTGGCATCTAAGCGAGCATAGCGACCGCCACGGACGAATAGCTTGGCACCTGACTCAGGGCACGCCTTCGACCGCGCGGCGTATTGCGTCTGTTTATCGACCGAGCGTCACTGCCCTACGGCACACCACCATCCCCGATGCCGACCGGGACGCGACCGAACGTGTGAGGCAGACCATCATCGCCGCTGCAGCAGGAGTAGTGGATCCTGACTTGATATCGTTCCCCGCGCGCGAGGACCTCGTTCCGGCCCTCGAGCTCTTCGGTCCACGCAAGCTGGGGCCTATGGGAGCCCTCGAATCCTTCGCCGTCCTCGATGACACCATCCATTGGAGCACCCGCGTCCGGCGGTACCGGGCATCCTTCGCCAGGGGGGACACTCTCCTGTTGACGGTCGCCCATGCGCCGGGCGGTAGTATCGCTTCGATTCCACGTATCGATTCTGCCGACGAGGCGCCGGCTGGAGCTGCGCCTTTCACGAGACACGACGTCTTCTGGCTGCCGCCAGGTGCCTTCCGGCGGCAGCTCAAGGTGTGATGTTCTGGTTCAGATGAAAGAAGTTGTTTGGGTCCAATTGCCGCTTCATCTGCACCAACCGCTCGTAATTCAATCCGTACGCGGCCGGAACACGCCCGCCCTCCTCCTCCGTCATGAAGTTCACGTAGGCGCCTACGGACGCATACGGAGCCGACGCCTCGAAGAACGCCCGCGCCCAGGCGATGCACTTCTCGTCGTCGCCGGCGCTATCCCACCGCCCGTGGACGTTCATCACGAATCTCGCGTCACGGTGGCCATACGCCATGGCTCCGGGCGCCACCCGGTTGGGCGCCCCGGCGACCAGGCCCACGAAGATCTCGCACTGAGGGGAAGGCAGCCGGCTCGCGAACTCGATCATTGAATCGAGCGCCCCGTCGCTGAGCTCGGTGAAGTTGTGCGATTTCCAATAGTTGCGTGCCCCAGCGGCCAGCAAGGGGTCGAAGGCCTGCTGCCAGGCGACGTACGGCTGCGGACCGACG
>JBOGIN010000950.1:0-1722 GCA_050742275.1 Vicinamibacteraceae bacterium | reverse complement strand
CTCCTGCATGGTGAGTGCGCGCAAGCGGCGGCGGTGGCAGGTCACAAGTGTCACCTTGTCACCTGGTCTCCCCTCGCTCCTGCCTTCAGCACCATGCCAGGCCTCGCCCCTGTCGGCTTCCCGTCGCGGATGACGAACACCCCGTTGACGAGCACGTGCGGGATGCCTGTTGCATAGGCATGGGGCTTTTCGAACGTGGAAGGTGCGTCGACGCGCGCGGGGTCGACCAGGACGAGGTCGGCTCGCGCCCCTGTCTCCAGCGATCCGCGATCTCGAAAGCCGAAATGTGACGCCGGCAGGGAGGTCATCTTACGAACCGCCTCCTCCAGACGCAGCGTTCTCGTCTCGCGGACGTAGTGACCGAGCACACGCGCGGTGTTGCCATAGCCGCGCGGGTGCGGGACGCCGTCGCCGAGCTCGAGGACGCTGGCATCGGATGCCACGGCAACCGAGGGATCGCGCATGATCCGACGCACGTCTTCCTCTGACATCACGTGATAGACCATCCGTGCGCCGCCCGCGCGCATGAGCGCACGCGCCACTTCGAGCTGGTGCTCGAGGCTTCGCGAGCCGTGGCGCTTCTCGGCGATGTCGGCAATCGAAAGGCCGTTCACCGATGGATCCGCGTCGTGCGAGGCCACGATGGCAAATCCGAAGTCCTCGAAGCCGCGCTCCGCCAGCGTCGCGCGTATTTCCTTTTGTATACGCTGCCAGGTCTCCGTGTCTGCCAGTCGCTTCTCGATGGCCGCCGCTCCACCTTCGAGCGCCCACGATGGAAAGCGAATGCTGAGTGAGGAGCTGGATGCGGCGTACGCGTACTGATCAGCGCGCACGTCGACGCCTGCTCGCTGCGCGTCCTTGATCGTCTGCAGCAGTTGCGTGCTGCGGCCCCATCGGCTTGGGCTATCGATCTTCAGGTGCGAGATCTGGACCGGGCAGCTCGCCTGCCGTCCCACGTCGAGGGCTTCTGTTACGGCACGCTCGACGGCGATCCCCTCGTTGCGCATGTGCGTGGAGTAAAGGCCCCCCGACCGGCAGGCTTCCGCCGCGAGCGCTATGATCTCTGGCGTCTCCGCGTACGTTCCCGGGACGTATTCCAGGCCGGTGGAGAAACCCACCGCGCCATCGCGCATCGCCCCGGCGACCATGCCACGCATGCGCGCGAGCTCACGATCGCTGGGCGGCCGGCGCGCGCGGCCCATTACCGCCGCGCGCACGGTATTGTGACCAACGAGCGTCGCGACGTTCAGGGCAACGTTCGTGCGCTCGATCTCACGAAGCGCCGCGCCGACATCCACGGCAGACGAGCCGCAGTTGCCCGCGACGATGGTCGTGACGCCCATACGCGTGAAGTTCTGCGCCTCCGGCGTTTCAGCCACCCGGTCGGCATGGGTGTGCACATCGATGAAGCCTGGCGCCACGACCAAGCCTTCCGCGTCGACCACCGTTGCCGCCGACATGGCACCGAGCCGTCCCACCTCTGTGATGCGCCCATCCTTCACCGCCACGTCAGCCGTAAAGGGCTCCCGGCCCGTGCCGTCGACGACGAGGCCGCCGCGGATCAAGACGTCGACCGATGCATCACGTTGCTGCGCGGCAAACACGCCGCCCTGCGCGAGCAACAAGACCAGCGAAAGCACATATTGTTTGGGCCGCACAGACGTCCTTCTCTTCCGGGTATGTTGTAGCACGCAGGGCCGGCTAAAGCCGGCCCCCACGAAT
>JBOGIN010000949.1:0-6791 GCA_050742275.1 Vicinamibacteraceae bacterium | reverse complement strand
ATGTTGGTGATCATCCCGTAGATGCGGGCGTCTTTGTCGTCGAGACCCAGCGTCGCGTAGCGTTGACGGTACTCATCCGGCACCTCGTACGGCGCGTGCGGCGCGTTGGTGGCGAGGTAGAGGAAATAGGGACGATCGCGGGTCTGCTCGATGAACCGGAGCGCTCCATCGAAGAACACGTCGGTGCAATAGCCTTCGTGTTGCTCCTGCAGACCGTTGTGCTGGAGGATTGGATCGAAATAGCCGGAGCCTGGCGGATCCGAAGGCTGCTCGATGCCGCCGCCGCGATGGACCAGCGCTTCGTCGAATCCCTGATCAACCGGCCGCATCGGATAGTTGTCGCCCAGATGCCACTTGCCGAAGATGCCCGTGCGGTATCCCGCGGTCCCGAGCATCTCCGCCAGCGTGACTTCGTCCGGGTGCATCATCGCTCGCCCCAACCAGGTATCGACGACGCCCGTGCGGTAGTTGTACCGACCGGTCATCAAGCTGGCCCGCGTCGGCGCGCAGACCGGCGAGACGTAGAAACGAGTGAGCTCGACGCTTTCACTAGCCAGCCTATCCAGGTTTGGCGTCTTCAACACATCATCGCCGTGCACGCCCAGCTGCGCCCAGCCTTGATCATCGGTCATGATGAGGACGATGTTAGGTGGCCGCGTCTCTTCCGTCGGGAGCGGCTGGGCTCCGCATGCGGTGAGGAGAACGAGGAGCGGAATCACAACGGTGCGCACGAGCGGGATTCTAACTTCTATCGGCTCGGCGTTTCGCGCCCCAGAATTGAAAGCCCTTCGCCGGATTGCCGTTCATGGTCGTCACGTCGATCTCGACGAAATCGAGCGGCACGAAACCGCTCATCAGCTCTTCCACCCAGAGACGGGACAGATGCCGAAACCGCACGCCGGGCTCGAGCTCGAACACGCCATACTGGCCGAACGTCCGAGTCCCCTCCTCGTATCGCCTGCGATTGCGTTCGTCCTCCTGCAAGAGGATATCGCTGACGTAGACGATTCCACCTCGCTGCAGGACACGCTCGATCTCGCGCACCAGCGCGCGCTGCTCCCCATTGTCTACGATGCACGTGAGGACGCTGAACAGGAGCACGACGTCGAATGAGGCAGCGGCGCACGGCAGCGTCTGGCCGTCCACGACCTGGAACGCAACCCCGGGGTTCTCGGCCTGTGCGCGATCAATCATCGCACTGGACGGATCGACACCGGTGATGTTCGAGTAGCCGGCGGATCGCAGCTCGCGACAGAGGCGGCCGTATCCGCATCCAAAGTCCAGGATGCGTGCGTCCCGGGACACCAGCGACGCAAGACGAGACAGGTCGAGGGGGTGCGAGAACGTCTTCGTCGCAGCGACCGAGTTCCAAAATTCCTGCTGGCTCATTCGTGTGGCCCAACACAAATCTGCGGTGCCAAGGGAATCTGTGACTCGATGCAACGCTCTAGTTTCGGGCGTCGATCAGAGGTAGGCCGTAGGGAGCGAATTTGTCGTCACTGCTGACGACCGTGAGTCCTTCGACTCGCGCAGCGGCGAGAATGAGGCGATCGAAGGGATCCCGATGGTGCGTGGCCAGCTCACGAACCGCGTCGGCGTGCTCGAAGCTGATGGGGAGTTCGCGGAATCCGCCTTCGACCACTGCCTCCGCGGGCCGTCTGGAGGTGCGTAGCTTCCCGAGCGCTGCCTTGATTGCAATCTCCCACGCGGAGGCAGCGCTCACGTAGACGTCGGCTGCATTTTGGATAGCGGCGCGGGCATTACCACCGAGCCTTGGATCGTTGTCGTCCCACCAGATGAACGCCTCAGTGTCGAGCAGCAAACGCTTCATTCCGTTCGCCCGTCAAAGGCATCCAACAGCTCATTCGGGAGCGGCTCGTTGAAGTCGCCCGTGACCTCCCAGTGACCTGCGCCACGGCCCGGGGTACGAGGCGTCGCCGGCGAGAGCGGCACAAGGCGTGCTTGCGGCTTACCATTCCGGGTAATGACGATCTCCTCGCCGCGTGCCGCGCGCTGGACGAGCTCCGCCAGGCGCGCCTTGGCGTCAGCGATGCTCACAGGCTGATGAAGAGGCATGATCTGCTCCTTGACCATGACGACTAATTGTATCATCTCAGATGACCATTATGGTCACACGGGCGTTTGTGATTTATGCACCTTCTCCGAATCCGTTGCGCAATGTCGCGGAGCCGCGTATGCTTACCGGAAATGTTCCGGTGAACACGTCTGAGGTGTGGCAATGGCCGACAACGATCTGCAGCTGCTGCAGGGCACGCTCGACGTGCTGGTGCTCAAGACCCTGTCCTGGGGACCGCGCCACGGCTACGAGATCGCGCGCTGGATCAAGGACAGGACCGACGCCGAGCTGCAGGTGGAGGATCGCGCGCTCTACGTGTCGCTGCACCGCATGGAAGAGCGAGGCTGGCTGGAGTCGGAATGGGGTCTGACCGAGAACAACCGGAAAGCCAAGTACTACCAGTTGACGCGCGAAGGACGCAGGCAGCTCGCAGCCAAGGGCGACCGATGGGCGCGCTATGCCGGCGCTGTCTTCAAGATTCTTCAAACCGCGTGAGAGGACGTCATGAAACGCATCCGAGGAATCCGGTCGCTGTTCCGGTTCCCCTTGTCGGAACGGGATCTGCCGGAAGAGGTCGCGGACGAGATCGCGTTCCATCTGGCGGAGCGCACGCGGGAGCTGAGAGCACAGGGCAGGGAGCCGGGCGCGGCGCGCGCACAGGCCTTGCGGGAGTTCGGTGACGTCTCGGAGGCAGGAGCGGATCTGAAGGAGATCGACCGCCGGCACGTCCGCAAGACCAGACGGTCGGATTGGTGGAGTGACCTGCGCCACGACGTGCGCTACAGCGGACGCACCCTCCTCCGGTCGCCTGGATTCACGGTGACCGCTGTGCTCACGCTGGCGCTGGGGATTGGCGCCACCACGGCCATCTACACGGTGGTAGACGCGGTCCTGTTGAGGCCGCTCACCGTCAGCGATCCGCAGCGGTTGGTTGTGTTGCAAGAGCAGGATAAGAACGAGCCTCCGCAGCCGAAGATCTCGCCCGCCAATTTCTTCGACTGGCAGGACCAGGCGACGTCGTTCTCGTCGATGTCCTATTTCCTCGAGGCTCCGTTGGACCTGACGGGACATGGCGAGGCGCAGGTGGCCCAGGTACAACTCGTCAGCGCCAACCTCTTCTCCACGCTCGGTGTGCAGCCGCTGCTCGGTCGTGCCTTCTACTCGAATGAAGATGACACACAGGGCCAGGACGAAATGACCTTCGGGAAGGTGGCGGTGCTGAGCCATTCGTTGTGGCAAAGTCGCTACGGCGGAGATCCCGCCATTCTGGGAAAGACCCTCCGAGTGGACGATGAGCCGGCGAAGGTGGTCGGTGTGATGGGACCAGATTTCCAGATGCTGGATCGCAGGCCAGATCTCTGGATCCCGCTGGGAATCATGCGCGGGAACCGCACCTCCATGGGTCGCGGTCCTTCGGCCATCGCACGGCTGAAGCCGGGTGTCACGTTGCCGCAGGCCCAGGATGAGATGCGGGTGATCGCCCGCCGCTTGGAGGCAGCGTACCCTGATTTCAACGCGCACTGGAGTGTCGCAGTGACGCCAGCGCGGGAACAGGTCGTCGGCGACGTGCGGCCGGCGCTCCTGGTGCTCATGGGCGCAGTTGCGATGCTCCTGCTGATCGCCTGCACGAACGTCGCGAGCCTGCTGCTGGGGCGGGCCAGCACGAGGCGGCAAGAGATCGCGATGCGCCTGTCGCTGGGTGCGACGCGCGGACGCGTCGTTCGCCAGGTGCTCACGGAGAGCCTCGTGCTCTCGGTTCTTGGCGGCGCCATCGGGTTGGTGGCGGCGACGATTGGGACGCGCGCGCTCGTGCGCTCGCTCCCAGAAAGCGTCCAACTCCCTCGGCTGGACGGTGTGACCGTTGACTGGCGGGTCCTCACATTCGTGCTCGCGGTCATCGTCTTGACCGGCGTGCTCTTTGGGCTCGCCCCAGCGCTTTTCTCCAGCCGAACAGATCTGCAGAGCTCGCTTCGGGACGCTGGCCGTAGTCACACGGCCGGGCGCGGCGCGATACTGCTGCGCAACGGGCTCGTGGCGACGGAGGTGGCACTGGCGCTGATGCTCCTGGTCGGCGCGGGACTGCTGCTGCGCTCGTTTCAGAAGTTGCAAGCGATAGATACCGGGATGCGCCCGGAGGGCGTGCTCACGCTCAAGATGTCGCTCGGTTCCCGCGCCTACGAGGAGGATGACGCGAGGCGGAGCTTCCTCGCACGGCTGCTCGAGGCGGTGGAGGGGCTGCCGGGCGTGCAGGCGGCTGGGATGGTGTCGCACCTGCCGCTCACCTCTCTCGGGATAATGGCGCACACGGCGTACCGAGCGGACCGTCCAGCACCGGGGCCTGGTGAAGAACCGGGCGTTGACATCCGGATTGCGGGCGGAGACTATTTCCTGGCCCAAGGGGTCCGGCTAGTGCGAGGCCGTGCGTTCGATGAGCGCGACCAGGCGCCGTCGGCGAAGACCATCGTGATCAATGAGGCGCTCGTTCGGCAGCAGTTCTCTGGAGAGGATCCCATCGGGAAGCATCTGACCGGTGGAGGAGAACGATCCGAGGGTGAGATTATCGGCGTGGTCCAGGGCGTGCGCGCGAGGAGCGTCGCCGAAGAGCCCAGCCCTGCGCTTTATCGTCCCTTCGCTCAGGTACCGGACGGCTCGCCGCTGCACCTCGTGATCCGAACGGCAGGCGATCCGGTCGGTCTGGCGGCGGCGGCTCGGGAGGTCGTACGTCGTTTGGACCCCAACCTCCCAGTTGCAGGCGTGCGTACGATGGAGGCAGTGGTTGCTGACGACACGGCGCGCTCACGCCTGAGCAGCTATCTGTTGGCGGCGTTCGCCGCACTCGCGCTCTTCCTCGCCACCATCGGCCTCTATGGCATCCTCTCGTACGTAGTCTTGCAGCGCCGCGGTGAGATCGGTGTCAGGGTGGCGCTTGGCGCAGACCGCGGTACGATCCTGCGGCTCTTCATCGGTCAGGGGATGAGACTCGCGGGCGTCGGGATGACGCTCGGCTTGGTGGGCGCGCTCGCCCTCACGCGTCTGCTGCGCTCGCTGCTCTACGGGGTGAGCACGACCGACGCGATGACCTTCGCGGCAGTTCCGCTGTTGCTCGTGGCCGTGGCCGTGCTCGCCAGCTATGTGCCGGCGAGCCGCGCGGCGCGGCTGGATCCTGCAACCACGCTGCGAACGCAGTAGGCTGAAGCGTCGCAGCTCCTATTCCGTGCACAGTGCCACGATAGGCGAGATCCGCGAGGCGAAATGCCGGGATGAAGCCGGGGAACAGTCAAGCGCGGAGGTCGAACCGGATCTTGGCCTCCTCGGCGAACTTCTTCTCATCGATGACCAGCCCTGCGCCCGGGGCATCCGGAACATGCGCCTGCCCGGCGTCGATCGAGTACCCGTCAGCGATGAGGACTTCACTGCTCAACGGATCGTGCTCCGCGCGGTAGAAGTTGGGAATCGCCCGTCCCACGTGGATCTGCATGTAGTAGCCGACGAGGGAGCCCCAGTTGTGCGGCGCGACACGCAGTCCCTTGGGCTCGCACCATGATGCCTCCAAGAGGATCCCCTCGTAGCCGAAGCGGTTCATGTCCGCCTGGTAGATATCAACCGCCTTGGCGCCGATGAACGGCTTGAACACGTCGAGCTCGTCCTGCGTTTCGCCGTCGGCAACGAGCGTCTTCAAGCCGCTGCCGCGCAGGAACTCCTTGAATTCGAGACACTGGTCGACTTGCTCTTCGAACATCTCTTCGGCGAAGGCGATGTTCAGCTTGCCGACTTTCTCGAAGCAGCGCAACGCCCCCATCAGGTCGTAGCCGTTGTTGGCGTCGACGCCAATCAGGACATCGGGACCGGCGTGGTCGCGAATGACCTCCAGCACGGCGATATCGCGGGCGTCGCCCTCCTCGCGCGGCATCCACTTCGCGCCGCGGCCGATCTTGACCTTGAACGCGCGATGGCCAAGCGCCAGACCCATGTCGATCTCTTCGCGAAACCGATCCTCCCAGCGATTGGCGTACTGCGGCAGCAGGTCCGCGAAATAGATCGAGCCGTCGTAACAGGGGACGCGCTCCGGGCCGCGCGTGCCGAGCAATCCATGGATTGGCTTGTTTCGCACCTTCCCGAGCAAGTCCCACAACGGCATCGTGCCGGCCCCGAGCGGACTTTCCATCCGGGTCTCGGCCTCACGATAGAAATCGAACGGGTTTCGCCCGAGAAGCGGCGCCGTCTCCTGCTCATTCGCGCCGCAGTTCCCGACGCCAACCAGCTTCATGTTCGTCTCGATGCGCACCATGCGGTCGGTGGCCGTGTCGCCGTGAACGTCGAGCCGGGCGTTCTTGCCAGCGATCTTGGATCGGCGGGTCGGAAGATCGAACCCGATGAGGCGCGTGACCTCGAGATCAGACGGAAGCTCATCGGCGCGGACGACACGCGAGAGCAGCGTGCCGGCAACGAGGGAGACCATGAAATCGCGGCGGCGCGTGAGGGCCAAGTATACGCGCTCCGTCACGCTTCCAGGAGCGAGAGAATCGCGCGGCCGCCGTCTACTCTCCGCGAAGCGATTGCGCCGGGTCGATTCGCAGCACAAGCCGCGCGGGCACATAGCAGGCCGCCACCGTGACGAGCGTGAGGCCGAACGCCACCGCGAGCAGCGTGAGCGGATCCAAGGGCGAGACACCGACGAGCAGCCCGCGAATGAGGCCACCCGCGGCGTAGATGC
>JBOGIN010000948.1:0-2738 GCA_050742275.1 Vicinamibacteraceae bacterium | reverse complement strand
GAGAGACGCCGCGTAACCAGGGAGCTGAGCGCGGAGGAGATATACGCCGACGGGAACAGCCGAGAAGGAGAATCGACCGAAGGGATCGGTGAGGGTGAAGAGCGCGTCCGGCCCGAACGCGGATATTGCCACGCCTGAGAGCGGAGAGCCCCGATCGTCGGTGACAACCCCTTCGATCCGACCGGAGGTCAGCGTGGACGTGCCAAGGGAGAAGATCGACACGCCGCCCGAGCCCGCCATGCGTGCAACCGGCTGCGCGCCGCCCGGGGTCACCGAGCCCAGCACACCAGCCAGCATTGCCGCGACGAGGACGGGTGGACGACTCATCGAAACCCCCCTCTTGGGTCCTTGGTTCTTGGCGCTTGGGTCTGGGTGCGCGTGAGCGCTGGCGGAGCCCGGATACGGAGGGCGCCGAGTCGCGGCGCCGGCACCTTCAGTCGATCCTCGCCCGCACCAAGAACTAAGAACCAAGGACCACGAACCTAGATTCCCCTATTCTACGACGCCGCGACCGTGAATGGGGCGTCCCGCGTCAGGGACTTCCCACTAGTATTGTCCGTCACCTTGATGACGAGTCGAAATTCGCCCTGCTTCTTCAGATCCGACATGGCAAAGCTCAAGCTTACCGCAAGTCGGTCGTCGGTCGAATCCACGGTCGATGCGTCATAGGTTTGAGGCTCGAGCTTCACGAATTCCTTCTCGGCCTCTCCCGACTTCTCGAAGAGCTGATACTCGACCGTGACGTCCGGCTTCTTGTTCTGGTCCGTGCCAAAGTTGTACACGAACATCACCAGGTTGAACTCGTCTCCCTGCGCGAATACGCCGTCCGACGCCATGATGAGCCTGGCCCGGCCCAGCGTGTAGGGATTCTCGTGCCGCTCGTCGGGGGTCGGCTCCTTGGGCAGCTCCTCCATCTTCTTCGCGAGCAGCACCGAGCTCGTGGTGAGCTCGCCGCCCCCGTAGTTCGGGACGTCGAGCGCCGCCTTCACGACAATGGCTTGGAACGGCTTGGAGGCATCGGTGGCTCGCTCACGCAGCGCCACATAGAGGTCGTACGCGCCGGTCGGCAGCAGGGCATAGCCGCTGAGCACGCTCGGCTCATTCGGTCCGACCTGCTTCGTCGTCCCGACGTAGAAATCTTCGAACGGAAACTTCGTCTCCGCGGGTTCCTTCGCGCTTGGCTCGTCGCTCTCTTCCTGTTTCGGATCTTCTTCTTGCGCCGACGCGCCGGAGGCCTTCGCCGCGCCTGCCGCCGATTTTGCGACGGCGCGCACGTAGACGGCCACCGCCGGCGAGGGCAGGGTCTGCGCATCGAGCTGGAGCTGAAACGGCACGTAGACCTGACGATCGGGAAACCCCACGAAGTCAGTGGCGAGCGTCGGCTTGGAGGGTGGCGTGGCGGCGCTTGGCGGCTGCTTACCGCTGGGATCGACGTTCCAGGCGGAGGCGTCGGAAGCGCCGCCGCTCTTCATGGCCTCGTCGACAAGGGCATAAAGTGGCTTGACCTGCTCGATGATGGCTTTATCAGGCTCTGCGGCCTGCTGAGGCTGCTGCTGTTGTTGTGGAGGCGCTTGCTGGGGCGATTGACCGCCGGTCGGGGGCTGTGCTGTCTGTGGCTGGGCCGTCTGCGGCTGGGCCACATCTTGCGCCGCGGCAGACAGAACGGCCATGCTCGACGTCAAGCCAAGCACCCAGAGCACGTCAATCATTCTCGCCGACGACCGCATGGATCTTCCTCCAACGCGCTGAAATCGGCTCATCATAGCGGTGGCCCACAGAAGGTGCAAGGGGAGGGATCAGGGCCAGGGCTCAGGCGTCAGGAGGGATCAGGCCTGACGCCTGCTGACCCCTGATGCCCGATCCCTGACCCCTGTTTTCAGCGTGGTATCATCCGCCTGATTCGCGGCTCCGTTCCACCGCCGGCCCCCATGCCCTTATGCAGGACAACACGCTCGTCATCGTGCTCGCGGGAGGTGTCGGGGAACGCCTCTACCCGCTGACCAGAGAACGCGCGAAGCCTGCTGTCTACTTTGGCGGCCCTTACCGCATCATCGACTTCACGCTGAGCAACTGCGTCAACGCCGGCTTCCGCCGAATCTTCATCGCCACGCAATACAAGAGCCTGTCGCTCAGCCGCCACATTCGCATGGGCTGGAGCGTCGTCTCGGAGGAGCTCGGCGAGTTCATCGAGATCATTCCGCCCCAGAAGCGCGTGAGCGAGAACTGGTATCTCGGCACCGCGGACGCCGTCTACCAGAACCTGTACTCGATCGAGCGCGAGGCGCCACAGCACGTCATCGTGTTGTCGGGCGATCACGTCTACAAGATGGACTACGCGAAGATGCTGCGGTTCCACCGCGAAAGGGGGGCAGCGCTGACGCTGGCCGCGATCGAGGTGGACGTGACGGACGCGTCACGCTTTGGAATACTCCAGGTGGACGAGACGGAGCGGGTGGTCGGCTTTCTGGAGAAGCCCAAGGATCTGGCGCCCGCGTCCGGCTCGGGTGGTGCCTTGGCCTCGATGGGCGTCTATGTGTTCGACGCCGACGTGATGGTGCGGGCGCTCGAAGAAGATGCGGCGCGGTCGACGGCACACGACTTCGGCAAGAACGTGATCCCGGCGCTCATCGAACAGGTGCCCGTCTACGTGTATCGCTTCTACGACGAGAACAAGAAGGCGGCGAAGTACTGGCGGGACATCGGCACGCTGGACGCGTACTACGAGGCCAGCATGGACC
>JBOGIN010000947.1:0-3459 GCA_050742275.1 Vicinamibacteraceae bacterium | reverse complement strand
GCACCGAGGCGCTCAACACGACGGACATCGACGACAAGCTGCGCGAGGCGGGCGCGATGATCCGGCTCGACACGTTCCTCGACGAGGCAGGGATTCGGCGGGTGGAAGGCATCATCCGCAGCATGCTGGCGGAGAAGGGACATCTGGACGCGAAGGTGGCCCACAGCTTGAAGCCGTTGAAGACCGGGCCGAAGCTCGTGCACCTGACGTTCAGCATCGAGGACGGTCCCGAGGTCAAGATTGACCGCATTGCGTTTCTCGGGAACGCGGCCGTGTCCGACCGCAAGCTCCGCGGCAAGATGGAGCACAACAAGCAGCCGGGCTTCTTCCGCTTCATCGGCATCGGTGGCGGCACCTACAAGGAAGAGCAGTTCGAGGAAGATGCCCAGCGGATCATGGCGTACTACCGCGAGGAAGGGTATCTCAAGGCCAGCGTCGGCCAGCCCGAGATCCGCGCGCTCGAGACGTCGGACGAGGGGGAGAAGCGCACCGTCGAGGTGCGGATTCCAATCACCGAGGGGCGCCGCTACCGGGTGGGAAAGGTCGGCTTCGCCGAGAACAAGGTTGTCAAGAAGGAAGCGTTGCAGTCGATCTTCAAGATCGAGGAGGGCGACTACTACGATGAAGAGCGCATCCGCAAGGGATACGAGCAGGCGCAAGAGCTCTATGGCTCCGGCGGTTACTTCGAGTTTACCGCGTATCCGGAGTTCAAGTACAGGGACACGCAGGATCCCAACGCGGCGCCGATTGCCGCTAACACGGACGACAGCAAGCCGGCGATCGTCGACGTGACGATGCATGTCGAGGAGGGCGAGCAGTATTTCGTCAACAAGATCGCCTTTCAGGGGAATACGACGACGCGCGACCACGTGATCCGGCGCGAGATGCGGTTGGTGGAGAACGGCGTCTTCAACACCGCCGCGCTGAAGAACAGCGTGAGGCGGTTGAATCAGCTTGGCTACTTCACGCCGCTCGAGGAGCAGGAGGACGTCGAGGTCGAGAAGACCCCGAACGAGGAGAACAAGGTCGACGTCACGCTCAAGCTGGAGGAACAGAACCGGAACCAGATCACGTTTGGTGCCGGTGTGTCGCAGTGGGAGGGCGTGTTCGGCCAGCTGCAGTTCCAGACGTCCAACTTCATGGGACGCGGCGAGACGCTCTCGTTGCTGCTCGCGGCCGGGTCTCGATCGGCCAACTACCAGCTTGGCTTCACCGAGCCGTTCATGTTCGATCGACCGATCACGGCTGGCTTCGAGCTCCACAGCCGCTATATCGATTACATCGGGGCATTCACGCAGCGGTCTAGCGGCGGCAACGTGAGCTTCGGGTTCCCGGTCGCCGACTTCACACGAACGTTCTTGACGTACAGCTACGAGCGGATTCGCGTCGTCGACCTCGATCCGGTGTACGCCGAGTTCGTCAAGAACAACCCGTTTCTCGCAGACGCACTGCTGCTGGGTGATGAGGGGGCGCGCGTGGTCAGTCAGGTCACGCCGACGATTCGGTACGACACCGTCGATCATCCCATCTTTCCAACCACCGGGAAGCGGTTCCAGGCTGGGGTCGATATCGCCGGCCTGGGCGGCAACGTGAACTTCATCAAGCCGCTGGTCGAAGGCACCTGGTGGATGCGGCACACGACGCGGACATCGATTGGATTGCATACGCAGGCGCAATTCATCGCGCCCTATGCTGGGACGGACGAGCTCCCCATCTTCGAGCGGCTCTGGCTGGGTGGTGAGTACAGCATCCGCGGCTTCGACTACCGCTCGATTGGTCCGCGCGACGAAGCGACCGGCGCCGTGCTCGGCGGCAACAAGAGCGTGCTCTTCAACGCTGAATATGCAATCACGATCGCGGAGCCCGTCCGCCTCGTCTTCTTCTACGATGCCGGCCAGGTGCGGGACGACAACGAGACATTCCGGATGGATGAGTTCAAGACGTCGACCGGCGCTGAGGTTCGATTCTTCATGCCGGTCCTCAACGTGCCATTTCGGCTCATCTTCGCTTACAATCCGCAGCGGGACGGTGTGCTCGACAACAGGGGTGACCCGCAGCGTGAGTTCCAGTTCCGCTTTGCCGTTGGGTCCACCTTCTAACGATGGCAGGCGTCAGGGATCAGCAGGCGTCAGGCCTGAAGCCTACTGACGCCTGACCCCTGACCCCTGACGCCTGATCCCTGATCCCTGTGAGGAAAGGACGCGTGTGCATGAAGAGCTTGTTGACGACGGTGGCGCTCAGCGCGACGCTGATAGCCACTCCTTTGTTTGCTGAAGTTCGGCCGCAAGAGACTGATCGAAAGCCAGCGGCCGAGAAGCCGGCCGCCGACGCGCAGCAGGAGCCTGTCGAAGCGCCATCGGTCCAGATGCCCGAGAGGCCGAGCCAGCCACCACGGCCGTTCCCGGAGGGGTCCAGGGTGGCCTACGTGGACGTCCAGGCGATCGTCAGCGAGTCAGCGGAGGGGAAGTCGGCGTCGACGCAGATACAGTCGTTTGCCGACAAGAAGAATGAGGAGCTGCAGCCGAAGACGAAGTCGCTGCAGGAGGGGGAGCAAAAGCTCGAGCAGACCTCATCGGTGATGAGCGCCGAGGCGCGTGCGGAGCTGCAGCGGTCCGTCGAGCAACAGCGGGTCGAGCTGCAGCGTGCCCAGCAGGACGCTCAGCGAGAGCTGCAGCAACTCAATGCCGAGATCCAGCAGAAGTTCGTCCAGAAGCTGCTGCCGGTGATTGGGAAGGTCGCACAAGAGAAGGGGCTGCACTTCGTGTTGAGCCTGACACCCGACGTGCTGTTTGCCGACAGCGGCCTGAACATCACCGCGGACGTGATCAAGGCGTTGGATGCCGCCGAGGGGACCAGCTCGCGGCAGAGGAAGTGAGCCACACCCGGGACGTGGTGAGCTCCTCCGCCCGGTATGGGGAGAGTGCTCGGGACCACGAGACCGTGTCCATCGACATCCGGCAAGTGCTCGACCGGTTCTGCTACCGGTATCCCTCTCCCCTGGTCGACGCCCTCACGGAGTACGTGCCCGGTGAGCGCGCCGTGGCGGTGAAGAACGTCACCGTCAACGAGGAGTTCTTTCAAGGGCACTTCCCAGGCGCGCCGCTCATGCCAGGCGTGCTGATGATCGAAGCGCTCGCGCAAGTGGCAGCGTTGTTCCTGCTCGGCGGGGCGGCGCATTCGCCGAAGGCGCCATCTGGGCACCGTGGCGAGACGTCGCGCGCTGACGCCGCGGTAGGCATCGGCGACGCGATGCGACGCCGGGCGCACCTGCGTGGCGTCAACCGGGCGAAGTTTCGCCGCCAGGTCGTTCCGGGTGACCGCGTGCGTCTCGAGGTCACCCTCGTTCGGGCGCGGCGCCGCCTCGCCAAGGTCTTCGGTACTGCGCACGTCGGCTCGCAGGTCGTGGCCGAGGCAGAGCTGTTGCTCGGCCTCCAGACGGAGCCGGTGCAGGTTCATCCC
>JBOGIN010000946.1:0-3639 GCA_050742275.1 Vicinamibacteraceae bacterium | reverse complement strand
GCACACGCTCGGCGAGCTCGAGCTGGCGGCCCGGCAGCCCAAGCTCGGTCCGCGATGCCGCCTCGCCGCTCATCGCCGCCGTCTCGCCGACGACGAGCACGACGTTGTCGGCAGCCCGCGCAATGCGCACCGCCTCCTCGATACCCTGGTCGTCCGACGGCCCGGTCCGCCCGGCACCCGGCATCAACGATTCGACCGAGATCGAAACGCCCTTCGCATAGCGAACGGCGGTTGCGGACGGCACGGCAGCGCGAATGCCGTCGAGGACGGTCACGGCGTCCGCGGCTCGTCCGTCGCCAATCCAGCTCCCGAGAGTGCTCTCGCGGTCGTCTGCCAGCGGACCCATCACTGCCAGACTGCCGACCGCGGGATCGAGCGGCAGCCGCTGGTTGGCGTTCTTCAGCAGCACCATCGATCGAGCCGCGATTTCCCGCGCCGCGCGCCGGTGCTCGGTGGTCAGCAGCGTGCGGCGCTCGCGCGCCTCGTCTGCGTAAGGCTGGTCGAAGAGTCCCGCGCGGAGCTTGACACGAAGGACATGGCGGACCGCCTGGTCTATCACGGCGAGCGACAGCTGCTTTCGATCGACAAGCCGCTGCCCGTGCGTCGCGTAGGTGCGGCTCACCATCTCCATGTCGACGCCCGCCTGGAGCGCGCGCAAAGCGGCCTCCGCGTCATCTCGCGCGATGCCGTGGTTGACGAGCTCGGCCACGGAGTTGTAGTCGCTGACAACCGCGCCATCGAAGCCCCATTCCTCCCGCAGCACGCCGTCGAGCGTAAAGGGATTCGCCGAGGCTGGCACACCGTTCAGGTCATTGAAAGCGCTCATGAAGGTGCCGACGCCCGCGTCCAACGCGGCCTTGAACGGCGGAAAGTAAATCGACCGGAGCGCGCGCTCCGAGACGTCGACGGTGTTGTAGTCGCGGCCCGCCTCCGCGGCGCCGTACGCCACCCAATGCTTGGCGCAGGCCACCACCTTGTCCGGACGGCTGTAGTCGTCACCCTGGAACCCGTGGACGCGGGCCCGCGCCATCACGGCACCCAGATACGGATCCTCACCGGCGCCCTCGGCAATCCGTCCCCAGCGCGCATCCCGCGCGATGTCGACCATAGGGGCGAAGGTCCAGTGGACGCCGGCCGCCTTTGCCTCCGCGGCGGCAATCGCCGCGGCGCGCTCGGCCGCACGCGGATCCCAGCTCGCGGTCTCACCCAGGGGGATGGGAAACACGGTGCGGTACCCGTGGATGACGTCGAACGCGAACACGATGGGAATCCCGAGACGAGACTGCTCGACGGCCACGCGCTGCAGCTCGTTGACGCGCCGCGCACCCCGCACGTTGAGCGTCGATCCCAGCAGGCCGCGCCGCGCCAGCTCCAGGTGCTCCAGACGATACTGTCCGTTCGCCTCCCCGTCGAGCTGCTGCAGCTGTCCGAGCTTTTCAGCGAGCGTCATCTTGGCGAGGAGCGCGTCGATGCGTCGCTCGACATTCCCGTCTCGTCTCTCGCCCGCGCGCGCGGAGACGACATCCGTCGCGCCAAGGGTCGTCCCAGTCGTGCGCCCGAGCCAGTGAGCCAGCGCGGGCTGGAGCGCGGCCACGCAGACGACCGCGACCACCATGGATGCACGTCTGTACATCTCAATCCTTCTCGAATCCAATCGCCTCGAGCGCCGGGGCGATCTCCGGATTCGACATGAAGAGCTTCCAGAGGAGCCCTGAGCGATAGTTCTCGATCATGATCACGATGGGCGCCTGGTTGAGCCCCATGGCGACATCCTCGAACCAGTTCTCCGTGAGGTTGAAGCCGTCGCGAAAGCCGTAGATCCCCCAGAGCTTGTGGCCGAGCCGGCGATAGAAATGTTCGAGCGCCTTCATGGATTCGCGCGGCGTGTACGGAAAGGAAGCGAGCGACGCCATTACCGTGATCGTGCCGTTGTCATCGCGCGGCACGGCACCGCCGCCGGCATTGATACCGGCCGAGCGCCCCCACACGGCGTCGCCGTATCCGACGCGATTCCGCGGATTGTCGACCGCGTAGGCATGCTGGATCAAGGCGATGTTGCGGTTGTTCCTGAAGTAATTGGTGGAACGATCCTTCTTGTGGCGTGGATCGAATCCCAGGAACGAGAACTGCGTGAAGAAGAGCTCGCGACCGTTGCCGACGCCGACATCCAACCGCATCCCGTAGTAGGAGTTGCCGTTGACGTAATGGTCACCCTGCGTCGTTCTCCCCCAGTTTCGGCGATACCGTACGGCCAGGTCGGACTGCCCCGCCCAGCCTGTGTGGTACAGGCTCGCCGGCACCGAATGCGTCGGCGACGCAATCGCCAGCAGGTACGCGATCATCGTCTCGTTCCACCCGACGAGCGGATGGCTGATGTGAAAGCCGTGGTTCGGCGACCAGTGCCAATAGAGGACGTCGCTGTTCGGTTGCTTCCGATACCAGTCCCACTCGACCGTTCTCCACAGGTTGGTGATCGTGTCCCTGATCTCACGCTCGACGACGGTATCGCGATCGAAGTACTGTCTCACGGCGAGGAGACCCTGAATCATGAACGCGGTCTCCACCAGGTCGCCCCCATCGTCGTACTTTCCGAAGTACGGGATGGCCTTGCCCGTCCGGCCGTCGAGAAAGTGCGGCCACACGCCGTGAAAGCGATCGGCTTTCGAAAGAAACCGCACGATCGTCAGCATACGGTCGGCGCCCTGCTCGCGCGTGATGAAGCCGCGCTCCACGCCGACGACGATCGCCATGGTTCCGAAGCCGGACGCCCCTAGGGCGACGAGGTGCTGATCGCCGGGAATGACTTCCAACGCCATCCCGGCCGTTGGATGTGCGCCGTCCCAGTAGTACCGAAAGCAGGCCTCCTGGACCATCGTCCGGAGCTCCTCGTCTGTCATGGAGCGCGTCGCGGCCCTTGCTTCGCTGGAGCGGGACGACTCGTTGAAGCGCTGGTCAACGGCGCTGATCCTGTAGGACGCTGAGCGGCCTGGCTTGCCGATGAAGTCGACGTAGCGGGCGAGGCTTCCCTTCTGAATGCCGATCGGCGTGTACGAGCGGCCGTCGAAGGATCGATAGATCGTGTAGTGCTGGAGATCCCGTTCGGTGCCCGGGCGCCAACTCAGATCCACGTGCCGTTCATACCCTTTCGCCGTCAGGCCGGTCGGCGGCGCCGGCGCCCGGGCCTCGTCGGCCACGCGGTCGCCGATCCAGATGTCGTCGAGATACAGCGTATGGGGCCTCCCGTCATCGAGCCCCTGGACGATGGTGATGGTCGCGAGGCGGTGCGGGTCGAACCGGACATCGTCAGTTGCGTTGAACAGGCCCACGAAGGACTCGAACGGCAGCGTCACACGCACCCACCGTCGAGCGGTGATCCCGTGCAGCCCGCCGAGGAGTGAGATTGCGGGGGTCCCGTCGTTCTCCGCATCACCGAGGTGAATCCGTGGCGCGCTTTCGGCGGTGAGATCGGACTCGGAGTACGCCCAGAAGGAGAGCTCGCTGCCCGCTCGGTCGACGTTGCCCCAGTGCTTCCTGAGATTGAGCGTCGCGCGCCAGTCGCCGCCGCTGGCCGAGCGCCACGTCAAGCGGAGGCAGTTGGGTGGCGTGTGACACCGCTCTTCCTGCACCGGGAGCTTGTCG
>JBOGIN010000945.1:0-8750 GCA_050742275.1 Vicinamibacteraceae bacterium | reverse complement strand
GACCAGCGGCGGCCCAAGTCCCTCGAGTCCGTTGCCGGAGGAGTGATGGCACGCGGCGCAGAGGGCGAAGACCGTCTTGCCCAGCTCGAAGCGGCCTTGCTGTTCGAGCGTGAGGGGTGTCACGACTGCGTCCGCGGCGACGCCCGGCTTATTGGGCCAGAGCATGAGCGCGTCCAATGCGGCGAAGCGCTCCGTGTTCGCCGCGTGCTGCTCGAGCGCCGGCCAACCGACCGGCTCTCTGACAAACCGAAGCGGACGACGCATCGTGACGGCGGCAGAGAGAAAACCTTCGATCAGCGCAACGCGGCGCTGTGCGGCCTCGTCTGGCATCGTGGCCGCGAGCGCCAGGATTCGCTCGACCGCACGAAGCTCGCGGGAGGCGAACACGCCTTGGGAGAGGCTCGAAAGAATCTTGTTTGCCTTGGGGTCATCGGCCGCCCACGTTGGATCAGTGATCAATCGTTCGAGGAGCTCGAGCTCGCGTCCGGACAGTCCGCTGTACAACGCATCCGGGAGGAAGGTGTTGCGCGGGTGCGTGCGGACGACGTCCGCGACTGCGACATCGAGATCCGGGTCTGCGACCTCGCCCGCGGTGAGCACGGCTTGCAGCTGCACTTCCGGCGAGGGGTCTCTTGTAAGCGCCCTTACGCGCG
Source organism: Vicinamibacteraceae bacterium (assembly GCA_050742275.1). Classification (GTDB taxonomy): domain Bacteria; phylum Acidobacteriota; class Vicinamibacteria; order Vicinamibacterales; family Vicinamibacteraceae; genus WHTT01. Next base: position 8,097 of record JBOGIN010000945.1, on the reverse strand, counting down.
CGACGAGCGGGGCGCGGTCGGTGTCCTTCAAGAATGCTTCGCTCAGTCTGAGTCCAGTCACGCGCACCACGGGATCCGCGTCCTCGAGCGCGGCAAGCACGTCCGAGCGGCGGATGGCATCCATGCCCTCCAACGTCCACAAGGCGTGCACGCGGCCCAGCGGTTTCGGTCCGGAGGCGGCGACCGTCCGCACCGCGGACGCCACCGCTGCCTCGCCGCGCTCCACGAGGATGCGCTGCGCGGTCTCCCGCCACCATGCGTTCGCGTGCGAGAGGCGCTCGACCCATTGAGGCGTCGTCAGCGGACCCAGCCGTGTCGCGCGGGGCGCCGGCTTGTCAGCACGCACGACGCGATAGATGCGACCCCGGTGCTGTGGATGGACGAGCCTACGCTCCTCGCTTTGTCGGCGGAGATAGGTGGTGAGGGAGATGCGATGTTCCAGCACCCCACGATACATGTCCACCACGTAGAGCGCCCCGTCAGGACCGGTGGCAAAGTTGACCGGCCGAAAGCGCTCGTCCGTGGACGCGATGAATTCCTGCCGGTCGTAGGCGTTGCGACTTCGCACTTCGCCGTCTTCTGCGATGAGGACGTTGCGGCGAACGAGGTTGCCCGCTGGCTCGGCGACAAACGCATTGCCGTACAGCTCGGGCAGGAGATCACCACGGTAAATCCACGGCGCACACGCGGCCGTGAACACCTTCAACCGGCCCGCCCGCAACATGTCTGGCTGATACCCACGATTGATCCCTGGCGTGACACGCGCCGGCCACACCAACTGATCGGCTGCCGCCGTGACATGCGAGCCACCGAGCGTCGGATAATGGCGATTACGCGTGAGATAGTCGGCGAAGATCACATCCACGCGGAGCTGGTTGCTGTTGCCATTGTGGTAAAGACGGCCGACATCGTCCTGGCTGAGTCCCCACTGCCCGCGGAACTCCGTCGTGCCCGTTTCCCATTCACCATGGGCGTAGCGAAACTTCTTGGTGTAATGCGCGCTATAGATCCAGTTGTCGTACGCCCAGAAGAGACTGTTCGGGGCATTCTCGGGATTGGCGAGGTAGGGACGGGCGGGATCGACTCTCACGCCGTAATCGGTCGCGACCACGACTTTGTGGTCCGCTTTCCCATCGCCATTCGTATCGCGCCAAAAGACGAGCTCTGGCGGCGCACCCACGAGCGCGCCGTCGCCGACGAGCAAGATGGCGCGCGGCAGGACGAGCTTGTCGAGGAACACAGAAGAGTCGTCGTAGCGGCCGTCACCGTCACGATCGCTGAGGACGACCACGCGGCCGATGCGCGCGTCTTCGCCGCCGCCGTCGAGGTTCGGCATGTACCCGCGCATCTCCACGACCCACAGCCGTCCGTCGGTGCCGAACGCGATCGCCACCGGGTCCTGGACGAGCGGCTCCGCCGCCGCAACTTCCAGTTCGATGCCGGGGGCCAACGTGAAGGACCGCAGAGCCTCTTCCGGCGTGAGCCGCGTTGCTGGTGGAATCTGGTCGGCCGGGACGAGAGGCTTCTGCTCGTGGCCCTTCGTGCCGTCGCCAAGTTGCGCCGTCCCATGGGTGGCGACGCCAAATGAGAGGAGCACGAACGAGACGAGTAGGAATCTGCGCATGGGAGGGCGACCGTCCCGCAGAATGTATCATGCACGTGTAGGTGGCTCTGTCCGACCCTACGAGCCTGTGCCACCCGCGACATGCAGCGCTGTGCGACAGGGGCTCATCCGAGCCGCGTGCCCGGGCCGGATAGCCTCTCACCGCGCAGCCCCAGGCCGAAAGGATCGACCAGGATGAAGCGGCTTCTCACTATTTCCTCGATTGCGGCGCTGCTCGTCGGCGCCCAATATCCGGCGGCTCAACAAGCTCAGACCGTGGCCTTCACGAACGTGAGCGTCCTTCCCATGGACTCCGACCGCGTGCTGAACGACCAGACGGTGATCGTGACGAAGGATCGCATCACGGCGGTTGGGCCGGCGAGCGCCACGACGGTGCCCGACGGCGCCACACGCGTGGACGGCCGTGGCAAGTACTTGATGCCCGGACTGGCCGAGATGCACGGCCACATTCCTGAGCCCGACGAGCCCAAGGCGTTCATCGACGATGTGCTCTTTCTCTATGTCGCCACCGGCGTGACGACCGTGCGCGGCATGCAGGGCGCACCCGGGCAGCTCGCACTTCGGGAGGCCGCTGCGCGCGGCGATCTGATTGCACCGAATCTGTACCTCGCGGGCCCCGCGTTCAGCGGGAAGTCCGTGGCCACGCCGGAGGAGGCTGTTGCGCGGGTGCGCGCGCAGAAAGCCGAGGGCTGGGATCTGTTGAAGGTGCTCCCCGGCCTGTCGGTCGAGGTCTATGACGCCATGGCCACGACGGCGAAAGAGGCCGGCATCCGGTTTGCCGGCCACGTGCCGGAGGACGTCGGCGTGCCGCACGCCTTGGAGATGGGACAGGACACGATCGATCACATCGACGGCTATGCTGAGCATCTCGATGGCACGAGCAAGCCGGTGGACGACAAGGGCGTGCAGCACCTCGTGGCGCTCACGAAGAAGGCCGGCGCGGCCATCGTGCCGACCCTGGTGGTCTGGGAGACGCTGCGCGGGCCGGTGACGCTCGAGTCGCGCACCCAGTTTCCCGAGCTCCAGTACATGCCGCGTGACACGGTCGAGGAATGGACGGAGAATCTCCGGGAGCGGTTGACCGGCCCGGAGTACAACGCAGACGAGGCGAAGGTGTACATCGACAACCGCATGCGGATCATGCGCGCGCTGTACGAGGCCGGCGTGCCCATGCTGCTCGGCAGCGACGCTCCGCAGCAGTTCAACGTGCCCGGCTTCTCGATCCAGCACGAGCTCGAGCGCATGGCGGACGCCGGCATGAGCGCGTTCGACATCCTGAAGTCTGGAACCGCCGCCGTTGGCGAGTACTTCAAGGCGCACGATCGGTTCGGCACCGTCGCGTCCGGCCAGCGCGCCGACCTGATCCTTCTCGACGGCAACCCGCTCGAGAGCGTCACGAACGTCGCGAAGCGGTCGGGCGTCATGATCCGGGGACGCTGGCTGCCGGCGTCGGAGATCGACCAGCGGCTGAAGGAGATTGCCAGCCGCTCGGCAGCCGCTCGTCAATAAGGACGGCGGCCGAAGGACCGCGCGGTTGATCGCCGCATACGCGTGACTCTGGAAGAGCTAGCGATGCGGTGGCACCTGGACGGGCTCCGCGAAGGCAGGGACAATGGAGCCCGTGAGCGACGAGAGCCTGTCAACACCCAGCCGTCCCCAGGCCCGCACCAATCGTCTGGTGGTCGTGTCGAACAGGCTGCCCGTGACGATACGGCGGGTGGGCGAAGATATCCGGCTGAATCCCTCCTCCGGTGGGCTGGCCACGGGCCTTCGTGGCTGGCACCAGGAGTCGGAGGGCGTCTGGGTTGGGTGGCCGGGCGAGGTCCATCGACTCACGCCGTCTCAACGGTCGGCGCTCGACGAGCGCTTCGCCCAGGAGCGTCTCGCCCCCGTCTATCTCTCGACGGATGAGGTCCGGCGTTACTACGACGGCTTCTCGAACGGCGTCCTGTGGCCGGTCTTTCACTATCTGCTCGATCGCATCCCCCTCGACGCCAGTGATTGGGACGCGTATCGCCTGGTCAATGAGAAGTTCGCCGACGCCGTGGCTCAGGTCGGTCGTCCAGGCGACATGATCTGGGTGCACGACTATCAGCTCATGCTGGTGCCGGGCCTGCTGCGAGACCGCCTGCCGCACGCCCGCATCGGCTTCTTTCTCCACACGCCGTTTCCCTCCTCGGAGGTCTTCCGCCTCCTCCCGTGGCGGCGAGAGATCCTCCAGGGCGTCCTCGGTGCGGACCTGGTGGGCTTCCACACGCGCGCATACGTGCGGCACTTCATGAACTCGGTGATTCAGATCATGGAGCTCGAGGCTGACGTCGATCGCGTGCCGCTGGACGACCACGACGTTCACCTCGGCGCGTTCCCCATGGGGATTGACGTTGCCGCCTTCGAGGCGCTGGCCCGGCATCGCCGCATCGACGACGAGGTGGCGACGATTCGCCGTCGGGCGGGCGGCAGGCGCATCCTGCTCGGCGTCGATCGCCTCGATTACACGAAGGGCATTCCGCGGCGGCTGCTGTCGCTGGGCGCCTTGCTCGAGAAACAGCCGGAGCTCGCCGATCAGATCCGCTTCATTCAGGTGGCGGTGCCGACGCGGGAGAAAGTCGAATCGTACAAGACGTTCCGCCAGGAGGTGGAGCAGTTGGTGGGCCGCTTGAACGGCACCTATGGCAGGGTCGATTCGGTGCCGGTCCATTATCTGCATCGCTCGATTCCGCGCCGGCAGTTGGTGGCCCTGTACCGCGCCGCGGACGTGATGCTCGTCACGCCCTTGCGGGACGGCATGAACCTCGTGGCGAAGGAGTTCGTGGCGTCTCGTGTCGACGAGGATGGCGCGCTCGTGCTCAGCGAGCTGGCCGGCGCCGCCACCGAGCTCGGTGAAGCCATCGTCGTCAACCCCTATGACATCGGCGGGGTCGCGACGGCCATCAACTACGCGCTGTCGATGAGCGCGAGCGAGCGCCGTACGCGCATGCGCGCGTTGCGGCGGCGGGTGCTGTCGCACGACGTCCATCGATGGGCGCGCACGTTCCTGGAGCGGCTCGCAGACGCACCATGGCGGGAGCAGGGGGCGCGCACGAGCGATCTGGCGGTCGATCAGGCGTCAGCGGTTGTCTCCACCCTGCGGCGCGCCTCGTCGTTGACGATCTTCCTCGACTACGACGGCAGCCTGGTGCCGATCGTCGCGACGCCGGAGCTCGCGCTGCCCGATCCGCCGCTGCTGTCGCTCCTCGGCCGCCTCGCGGAGCGGCCATCGACCGACGTGCACGTGGTCAGCGGGCGCTCGCACGACACGCTCGACGAATGGCTGGGCGAGCTGCCGGTGTCGCTGTGGGCGGAGCACGGGCTGTGGCGCCGGAAGGGGCCTGCCGGCGAGTGGCAGATGACCGTGCCCGTGCAGGCCGACGCTCTCGCGCAGATCCGCTCCACGCTCGAGCGGTTCACTGCGGACACGCCCGGCTCGCGCCTCGAGGAGAAGTCGGTGTCATTGGCATGGCACTACCGCCTGAGCGATCCCGATTTTGGCGCCCGGCAGGCACGCGTGCTGCGGGCCCGGTTGGAGGAGCTGCTCACCGACCTGCCATTCGAGCTGCTCGAAGGGAAGAAGGTGCTCGAGGTCCGTCCGCGGGGCGTCAGCAAGGCGCTCGCCGTCCGCCAGGTGCTTGCCAACGGGGCGTCCGATTCAGCCGTTCTTGCCGTTGGCGACGATCACACCGACGACGAGATGTTTGCTGCGCTTCCGGCCTCGGCAGTCACGGTTGCCGTGGGCGTCCGACCGCATCACGCGAAATGGCGGGTGTCCGAGCCAGCGGCGATCCGGCGTGTTCTCGAGGAGCTGATCCGCCCAGCCTCGTGAGCTGGTCAGGATTGAGCAGGTCCATCGTTGAATTGCGCCTGACCTTGCGCGTAACGATCGACGCGTACCCTTGCCGTGATCGCATGCGCCAGCATGTGCTCCAGCTCGCACTGCCGCTCGGTGACCTGCCCGGTCTCGATGCTCGCCTCGGGCGTCATGCGCTGATACGTGCAGGTCTTGAGGAACTTGCCTACCCAGACGCCACCCGTGTAGCGGGCCGCGCGGCTGGTGGGCAGGATGTGATTGGTGCCGATGGTCTTGTCTCCGTACGCCACGGTTGTCTCTTCGCCGATGAAGAGCGAGCCGTAATTGGTCAGGTTCTGGAAGTAGAAGTCGACGTCGCGCACGTGCAGCTCGAGGTGCTCCGGGGCGTACCGGTCGCTCAGCACGACCGCCTCCTCGCGGCTCTCGGCGACAGAGACGATGCCGTGGTCACGCCAGGCGAGGCGAGCAATCTCGCGGGTGGGGAGCACGGCGAGCTGCCGTTCCAACTCCGCGATCGTTCGGTGGGCAAACACGAGCGACTTTCAGCGCATTACAACTCTGCGCTGAAAGTCACCATGACGTCCATCTCCACTTCGACCGGAGCACCATTCAGAAGCGTCGGCGTATACTGCCATTGACTGACCGCTTCGATCGCCGCGTTTGCCAGCCCGGGATGTGGCGAACCCAAGACCTCGATTCCCGTGACAGCCCCGCTCGTGTCGATGCGCGCCTTCAAGTCGATCCGGCCCTCCACTCCAGCCTCCGCGAGCTCCGCGGGGTACACCGGATCGACGTCCTTGATCTTTTTCGGCGGCTCGATCGCACCACCATGGGGGACGCCGCTCGACGGGAGCGCCGCAGGACTGTCGCGGGACGGGTCCGGACGCTCGATCTTCCGGGGCGGTGGAGGCGCCGCTGGAGGCGGGGGTGGGAGCTCGCGGGTCCCCCACGCAACAGTGATGGTCTCTTGGAGCGACCCAATCTGCAGCGTGAGGTCTCGCTCGACATGTTGTCCCGCCTCGACCGTCAGTTCCTCCCGAATCTTCTTGAAGCCCGGGAAGGTGGCCTCGAGCGCATACGTTCCTGCGGGCAGGCCCAGATCGAATTCGAAGGAGCCACTGTCGTCGGTGCGCCCGGTAATCGTCACGGGTCTCGACCCTTCTGCGCGTGTGAGCGCCACGGACACATTGGAGACGGCCACGCCGCTCTGGTCATGTACCGTGCCCGAGACCGTCCCCGACGGTGTCTGCGCGGATACCCCGTATCCAGCTACGAAAAGCGTGATGGTCAATAGCGTGACCGCTGTCGTGAGACGTGCGGTCCGCGTAAGCGGATTGCGATCGAGGCCGACGTTCAACATGGCGTTCATCCTCCTTTGAAGGCTCGACGGGCGAGCCATCGCTGGCGCTGGTAGCCGCGTGTGCCGCTGCGCAGCGAGCGTGCGCGCGACCTGGAGCAGATGCGTGGCGTAGTCGAGCCGCTCGACACCGCGATTCAGCACCGCATCGTCACAGGCATGCTCGCTCTCGAGGCGCAGGCGTCTGCAGGTTATCCACATCAGGGGGTTGAACCAGTACACCGACCGTAGGAGCTCCGCCGTCATCTGCACGAGCCAGTCTCCACGCGCCACGTGTGCGAGCTCGTGGGCAAGGACAACGCGGATGCGGTCTTCGGACCATTCACGCGCCGATGCAGGGAGGATCACCTTCGATCGCAGGAGCCCCCACGTCACCAGGAATGCCCCGCGCTCGCTCTGCAGCAGCAGGACGGGACGGCGCAGTCCGTATTCGTCGGCAATCTCCTTGGCGAGCTCGGCCCACCGTCCACCCAGAATTCGACGAGAGCCCGACGCGAGCCACGCGAGGCGTGCGAGACCAACGAGCAGCAGTCCTAGGCTGATTCCCATGCCCGCGATCCACAGTCCTCCTAGCACCTGGCTGGACGTCATCCGTCCCACCAGATCCTGCGGCGGTCGCTGAACGGCGCTCGATCCTGCCGGTCGAACAGCAACCGAGACCTCGGACGTGGTCACGCTCGATGCTCGATCGTGGTCTCGTGCTGCCGCAACCGCTGGAGGCGCAGACGAGGGAGCCGATCGTAGATGCCATGAAGGCGCGACCCCCTGAAGCAACGGCACGAGTGCGGCACAAGCGACGGCGAGCGACAGCAGCCAGTGCCGTAAGGCCGCGGAACGCTGACGGAGACACGCCGTCGCGAGCAGCGCGACTCCCAGGACAATGGAGACCTTGATCGTGGTCGCCATGAGGACGCTCCAGGAGATCATCGGGGTCCTTCCTTTCGAGCCTTGGCGATGAGGTCGGCAATGCGATCCAGCTCGTCGTCCGAGAGCCGCGCGGCCTCACCGCCGAGCAGCGCGCCGACAACCTTTTCCGCCGACCCGTCGAAGAACGTGTCGACGAGATGCTTCAACGCGGATCGCCGTGCCGCCCGGCGCGGGACGGCCGGAGAGTAGACGTATCGGAGACCGAGCTCCTCGTGCCGCACGTGGCCCTTTTCTTCGAGCACGCGCAGCTTCGCGCGAACCGCCGAGTACGTGGGGGCGTCCGGCAGCGCTTCATGGATTTCGGACGCGCCGGCGCGGCCCCGGCTGTAGAGGATATCCATGATC
>JBOGIN010000944.1:0-7109 GCA_050742275.1 Vicinamibacteraceae bacterium | reverse complement strand
GGCTTGCGTGAAGACTTCGGTGTTGCTGCCAAAGTCTGGATAGTCCGCGTTCTCCTGGTAGGCGAACCGCTTCACGAACAGGGTGCCCTCCCGGAAGTAGGCGGCCCAGCCTTGCTTGTTGCCGATGCCGATCTTCTGCGGGGTCTTGATTGTGCTGTCGGTCGCGAGTTGCACGAACTTCGGACCAATGGACCAACGTGGATCGGCGAGGTTCGTATAACCCCACAGCGCCATCGGCCGTGCGGGGAGAAGCTCGTCGGCATGCGACTTGAAAGGTTCCTGCGGCAGGACTGCCCGCCCGCCGCCGTTCATGATCGTGAGCGCCCAAGCCGCGACGTCGACTGCTTTCTGACCACGGTTCGTCAGCCGGTGTGTGAGCGTGACCCCCGAGCCGCTCGCATCGAGCGCCACCACGATCTCCTTCTCCATGCCGGTCTCTTTTTCGACACCGCGCATGAGCCGGATCGCGGGCGGACCCGCTTGCCCGCCCCCGCCTTGCTTGGCCGGGACGACCTCGTGCTGGATGGGCTCGTTGTCCGGCGCGTACGACCACGGCCGGGCCTCGGGCGCCAGCCACAATCGGTGGCCGCCCCAACCCTGCCATTCGCCGCGGGTCTTCTCGTCGAGGTCGACCGGCGCCTCAGCGAGGATGTTCTCCCCGCCAACGAAGGCGTACTGAATCACCCGTGGGCCGATGTCGGTCGTGACCACCACCTCGACCTCGCCGTTGGTCACGCGCAAGCAGTTCGGTAAACCCCCGAGGCAAGAGACCTTTTCCACGTTCGTCTCGGCGGCAGCCGTGCCCTGGCCCTCCTGCGGAGAGGCAAGAGGCGCAAGCTGCAATAGTCCTACGATCAATCCAGATGACACACCGACGGTGAGCAGACTGGCATGATGCCTGAGCATGGTGGTCTGGAGGCTACCCTCAGAATGTGCGCTTGGTCAAGCGGGCGATGCTGAATCTAGCTGTGTCTGCGACGGCCATGACCGCCATCACGCCTGCTTGGACGGGATCGGTCACCACGAGGTCGGCGGCTTCCGGCACACCGCCTGCCATGTTCAGGCTGACGACGATCAAGCCGCGGTTGCGGACCTCGGTCACGGCGTCGACAATCTGCCCACCCATCAGCGCTCCAGCGAGCACGAGCACGCGTGCCCGAGGGAGCCGCGCCACGGCACGAACCGCCTCCGCCAACGCCTCTTCGCCGACAAGAGGGATCGTATCCACCGAGATCTTCTCACCACGAATGTTGTGGCGATCTGCCTCCGAAATCGCGCCAATCGCCACCTGCCCGACCTGTGCGCCGCCGCCAATGATGATGATGCGCTTGCCGTAGACCCGCTGGAATGTCTCGACGCGCTCGATGTCGTGCACGATCGGCATGGCACCGAGCTCCTCGAGCATTGCGCCTGGCGCGCGGACGTTGATCTCGAGGTACACGCGGCTGCGATCGTCGCGATGATCGAGGATTTCGACCGAGGTGATGTCGCCGTCATGCCTCGCGATCACACCGGTGAGCTGGTGCAGGATGCCTGGACCGGCGTCCGCCGTCACCACGATTGCAGCCGGTTCCGGTTGGCTCATCGGCAGGATGGTACCACGGCGCTCATGCGCGGGTGAGCACCACGCCCCCAATCACCAGGCCGGCGCCGGCCATCTTGAGCCAGCCAACCGGCTCGTTCAGCCAGAGCCCAGCGACGACCAGCGCTGCGATCGGGACCATGTTCGCGTAGATGGACGTGCGTGGCGCGCCGAGACGCTGAACGCCCGTGTACCAGACCGTGTAAGAGAAATTGAGCGCGAGGATCGATGAAAAGACGACGGCAATCCAGGTCATGCCACCGATCTCCTGCCAGGGCGTCGTAGCCAGCGCCGTGGATCGGTGCACGAGATAGAGCACCGTTCCCATCGCCATCGAATAGCCGGTGACCACGACAGGCGGATGGCGGACCAGCAGCGGACGGGCCGCCACGGTGTAGACGGTCCAGCACAGGGTCGCGGCAATCATCAGCAGATCGCCAGCCAACGAGGCGCCCCCGCCCTCGTCACCATGCCCGACGACCAACCACACCCCGAGCACTGAGAGCGCAGTGCCGAGCCAGTGCAGCCAGCCGACGCGCTCATGGCCGAGCGCCGCGCTCGTGAGCGTGACCGCGACCGGCGTGGTGGCGAGGATGAGCGAGCCGTTGCCAGCGCTCGTTCTCGCGAGCCCCTCGATGAACAACGTCTGATAGAAGTACTGCCCGACGACGGCCAGCAGTACGAGCAAGCCGACATCCTGCAGCGAGAACGCGCTGTTCCTGCCGCGTGCGCGCCGGTGCAGCCCGATCGTCACCAGGAAGACGAGCGACGCCAACACGAGGCGTACGAGATTGAAGCTGTGCGGCGGAAGCTCGCGCAGCACGAACTTGACGACGCTGTAGTTGCTGCCCCAAACGAACGCCGCTAAGAGCAGCCATCCGTCCATGCGGGACACGCGGGGAACAGTCACGAGGGAGCGAGAACGTTGCTTGTAAGAAAAGAAGGGGCGAGCCGAAGCCCGCCCCTCCCACACACACCGAGATGACGCCCGTCTAGCTGCCGCTGATGAACGGTGGGGCGCCGAAGAAGATCAACAGTGAGATGAGCAGCACGTAGATGACGAGCGACTCGATCAGGACGAGACCGAGAATGGTCACGCCACGAATCTGGTCTGCAGCGCCCGGGTTCCGTGCAATGCCCTCGGCCGCAGCCGCGACCGCCTTGCCCTGCCCGAGCGCCCCGCCCGCTGCGGCAATACCCAGCGCGAACCCAGCGGTGGCAATTGCCCACTTGAGAACATCTGCGTTCAGGAGACCGCCTGCGGCTTCCCCGCCCTCTTGAGCGTAGAGCGGCGTCAGCATCCCTGCAGCCAACACGAGACCCATGACGATAACGAGCTTTTTCACGACCGGAGCCTCCTCCGAGAGTGACGTTACGAGCGATGTGTCTCCGGTGGCCGTCGAAGGACCACCCTGACGTTCACGCAAGCCTCGCCTGGGCTCGCGCGGTGCCGTGCGCTGTGCGCTTCGCACCCCCTGCTCACGTCCCGAGCACACATCAGGTTCGGGAGCGGAACAACCTTGTGACTGTACCCTACGCGGCTGCGTGTGCCTGCGCCTCGCCGTGGTGCTTTTCGTGATCGTGGTCGGTGTGCACGGCGCCCGCAAGATAGATCATCGTCAGCAGAACGAAGATGTAGGCCTGCAGCGTGCCGGTCACGACGCCCAAGAGCATCATTGGCAGCGGGACGATGAACGGCACCAGCATCGCGAGGATAACGACGACCATTTCCTCGCCGAACACGTTGCCAAACAGACGTAGCGACAGTGACATCACACGGGAGGCATGGCTAATCACCTCAATGACGCCAATGAGCGGCGCCATGACGATTGGCACGCCCGGCATGATGAAGAAATGCTTGGCGTAGCGAAAGATCCCCTGCGTTGTGATGCCCTGCAGATGGTAATAGACCCAGGCTGTCACCGCGCACCCGACTGTCACGTTCAGGTTGGCGGTAGGCGACATCAGGCCGGGCACCTTCCCCAACATGTTTGCAAAGAAGATGAACAGGCCAACGGCGCCGACGAGCGGCAGGTACTTCGGCCCCTTGTCGCCAATGTTCTCGCGCAGCATGCCCTCGAGAAAATTGACCACGTCCTCGATGAGAATCTGCAGCTTGCCGGGCTGCTCCACGCTCAGTCTCGCCCGCACGAACACGCTCAGCAGCGTCAGGCCGACGACAACGAGAAAGCACATCACCAGGTAGTCGGGGATCGGCTGTCCGTTGGCGGGCCACTCGAGGCCCAGCATCGCGTAAATCGGCCGCAGCATTGGAGCCAGCAGCGCGTTGACCGCGCCGACGATCCAGAGTTCATGGTGGAGCTGTTCCATGGCAACCCGTGGTCACGACGATCGCTATGAGGGAATGTCAGTGCGCGCTGCCGCGCACGAGCAACCGGACTGCCTCGGCTGAAACCGCCAAGACAACCGAAGATGCGCCCAGCAGGAGCCCAATCGGGTGCAGGCGCAAACGTGCAATCATAACGTACGCCAGAAATGCCAGCAAAACGTAGCGGCCGACCAGCCCCAAGAGCTGGCCACTGGGCCGGCCACTGGGCCGGCCGCCGGCTGTCATCAGCGCCCCGACGCTGGCCCGAATCGTCCAGAGACTCAGCCCCGAGAGCAGCCCGCCGCCGAGCACGCCAAGGGCAAGTCGCGCGCCGGAGACCAGTGCCGCGGCTACCGTCAGCAGTAGACAGGCGGCAAGCGCGCCTCGTCCGACGCGCTCGAGCAGCCGCTCACTTGGGTCGTGTGTCCCGGAGGGCGCGGGCGGTGATTCGGTAGACATTCAAGATGCCGGCGGCGACGCCACAGGCGAAAAATACAATGAATCCCCATGGCGCCGTTCCGAGACGCTCGTCGACCCACCAGCCGAGGGCAGTCCCCATCACGATGGCCAGCACGAACGACAAGCCGAGCGACGCCAGCTCGCCAACCGACCGCCAGTCCTTGCCTGTCAGCATAATCAGGGGTCAGGCCTCAGGCGTCAGGGATCAGTAGGCTTCAGGCCTGACGCCTGCTGACCCCTGATCCCTGCCCCCTGACGCCTATTGGGGGTCGCAGGGCGCCATCCCTCCCAACGGATCGTCCGCGGAAGGACCAGCTGGCTTCGCTTCGTTCGAGGCCCGCTCGGTTTCCGATTTCGCGCCCTGTTGCGGCGGCGGCTCGGACGATGAGCCGTCCTGCGCCGCTTCTGCCCCACAGTCCGGCTCGGTGGCCTCGCCGGATCTCGGCGATGCCTGCCCCTGCGGGGCTTGCGGCCGATCCTCGGCTCTATCAGGAGCGACGTACGCCACCAACGCCCCTGCCACCACCAAGAGCCCCAGCAACGCCAGAATCCCTCTGAACTTCATAACCACCTCGAAGGGCTGGAGAAAGCCGTTCGCTCCGTTCACGACACCGTCGGCAGGGCCCCAATTGCCCGTTTCTCGGCGCCGACCGGGTCGCGATCCTCTGAACTATACTGAGGAGACGGGCCTGTTTGCCAGCGGCATGCTCGAGACGCCCGCCCCGGACCAGTGCTGTTTTAGGCGCTTCGCGCGCGGGCTAATGCGAAATCAGCAGGAGCTGCCCCTGAACCCTTGAGAGCTTGATCATGTGCACTTTCTCTTCCGTTTCTCACCGTCGGCCCATGCTCGTCGTTGCCCTTGTCCTCGCCGGCGGATTGGCCCTCCCCTCGGCGGCGCTCACGCAGCCCGTCGAACGCGCGCTCTACGTCAGCATCCTGGACAAGAACGAGGAGCCCGTCACCACGCTCGGTCGGGACGACCTCATCGTGCGCGAGGACGGCGTCGCCCGCGAGGTGCTCCGCCTGAGCCGCGCGACCCAGCCTCTGCAGATCGCTCTGCTCGTCGACAACAGTCAGGCGGCGGAGCAGGACATGCTGAACCTGCGCGAGGGGCTCACGTCGTTCGTGGACACCATCACCGCCGCCGGCAAGCACGAGCTGTCGTTGGTCACGTTTGGTGAGCGTCCCACGGTTCAGATCGATCCGACGCGCGACGTGGAAGCGTTGCACGACGCGGTGAAGCGGCTGTTCGCGGTTCCTGGCTCTGGCGCCTACGCGCTCGAGGCGATCGTGGCGACCACGCGGGGATTTACGCGGCGAGACGCGACGCGTCCGATCATCGTGCTGGTCGTCACGGAGGGCGTCGAGTTCAGCAACGACCACTATCAAACGGTGATCGACGCCCTGAAGCGAAGCAGCACGGCGTTCTACGCGCTGCGCCTGACGGAGCACGGCGAAGCCGACGAGCAACGCGACGAGATCCGCAACAGGAACATCGTCCTCGACCGCGGCACGCGGGAGACCGGCGGCCGGCAGGAGATCTTGCTGACGACGATGAGCGTGGAGGACGAGCTGCAGGGGCTGGCCAAAGAGCTCCTCAACCAATACCGCGTGGTGTACGCGCGGCCCGAGACGCTCATTCCACCGAAGCGGGTGACGGTGGAGGCGAAGGACAAGAACGTGACGGCACGGGCGACGCCCGGGCGAGAGTCTCGGTCAGGAGCGTCGCGGTGAATCGATGCGTGGCGACATCCGTCATCGCCACGTCGCTCGCGGCAGTGCTGCTGATCTCTGCGCCGCTGATCTCCGCGTCGGCGATTCAGCAAGAGTCGCCGCCGCGGTTCCGGACGGGCGTCGATCTCGTGTCGCTCACCGTGACGGTCACGAACAAGAAGCAGCAGTACGTGGCCGGTCTGGCGCGGGAGGACTTCCTCATCTTCGAGGACGGCGTCAAGCAGCAGATGACCTTCTTCTCGAACCGGAAGACGCCGATCGCGCTGGCGATTCTCCTCGATACGAGCGCGAGCATGGAGGAGAAGCTTCACACCGCGCAGCAGGCGGCGTCCGGCTTCGTCGAGCACCTCGGTCCGGACGACCTCGGCTCGGTCATCGAGTTCAACAACCGCGTAGCGGTCTCGCAGACGTTCACCGACGACCGTGCCGCGCTCACGCGGGCGATTCGGCAGACAAGGGCGAATGGTCCGACGTCGCTGCACAATGCGGTCTACGTCGCGCTGAAGGAGCTCCGAAAGACCACGGCGGGGAGCGCCGAGCAGATTCGTCGGCAGGCGATCGTCGTGCTGTCGGACGGCGAGGACACGGCCAGCTTGATCGGGTTCGAGGAGGTGCTCGATCTCGCGAAACGATCGGACGTCGCGATCTACGCGATTGGATTACAGGACCGCGAAACCGGTCCGCGGACTGGGTTCAACGAGGCTGATTTCGTCCTGCGCCAGTTCACGCGGGAGACCGGCGGCAGGGCCTTCTTTCCCAAGGCCGTCGCGGAGCTGCCGGCGATTTATCAACAGATCGCCCGCGAGCTGGCGAGTCAATACGTGTTGGGGTACGCATCGAGCAACCCGCGGCGCGATGGCGGGTGGCGTCGTGTGGTGGTCCAAATGCGGCGGCAGGATGCCGCGGCGCGCACGAAGCTCGGGTACTACGGACCGACTCAATAGACGCTGGTGAGAAATCGGGGCACCCCATGATTGCGCTTGCGCTGTACGCCATCGCCACGGT
>JBOGIN010000943.1:0-3059 GCA_050742275.1 Vicinamibacteraceae bacterium | reverse complement strand
TGAGCCGGTGGCGACGGACGAAGCGCATTCCGTGAGCTCCTTGGAGGTGGGCGGTGACGAGGCGCGCGCAAGACGCTCCGCGTGAAAGGTGAGCGCTTCGATGTCGGCGCGGAGCCAATTCTCGCGGACGGCCGAGACAAGGTATGCCACGACGCTGACGCTCAGGCCGATGACCGTCGCGGCGAACGCTGTCACCATGTTGCTCACGAGTGCGGGCAGATTCCCCTCCGCCAAGCCTTGCAGCGCGCTCGCCATTGGAATCAGCGTTCCCATCAAGCCGAGCGAGGGCCCGACCCGCACCGCCAGCCGCACGCGGTTCACGGCTCGCCAGCGGCGGCGCTCCACCGCGTGGAGCACAGCCTCCAGGCGGAGGTCGAGCGGCTCACAACCGCCGCCGGCAGCGTCGCTCAGCGCTCTCCTGTCGCGGTCGAGCGCCAACCGTGTGCCACGCACGCGATCCCAGGCTTCTCGGGTGAATGCGCCAAGCGCGACCAGCGTGGCCACGGTGACGGCGAGCAGGCCGATGAGGACGGGCCACATCAGGACACTGGCGACCTGGTGCAAAATCTCTCGGAGGTAATCGACCGCGGACATAAGAGCGCTTCCGGGTTAATGCCAATACCGTTCACTTATTGCGTCTGACACGCGGTCTAAAGACCGCGCGCTACGTACCCCTCGGGACGCGCGGTCTAAAGACCGCGCGCTACGTGCGACAGCTAATATCGGATCCGCACCCCCGCCTGCGGGACGCGTCCAGGATTGCGGTAGTACAGGAAATACCGCTCGTCGAAGACGTTCTCACAGGTGACACGCAACGATACGTGCCGGCTGGCCTCGAAGCTCACCGCAAGATCCGCTTCGAAGAAGGCTTCGTAGGTGCCAGGCACACCCGAGACGACGTCGGTGTTCGTATCGGTGGCGAAGACATCGGACTGGTAACGCGCTGTGCCCGACACGCTCCATCGGCCTACCAGGCCGGTAATCGTCGCGCTCGCGGTATGCCGCGGGACAAACGGCAGCCGCTTATCGACGCTGGCAGGCGCGAGATCGTTTCGGGTGATGATCGAATCGGTGAACGTGTATGTGGGTCTTGCCGTGAGCCAGCGTGCTGGTCGGAGCGTTGCCCCCAGCTCGACCCCGCGCGCTCGACTGCGGCCGGCGTTCAGCAGGCGACGTGTCTGTCCCGAAGGGTCGAAGTCCAGGTCGGTCGAGCGATAGATCAAGTCGCGCACCCGGTTCTCGTAGTACGACGCGTCGAAGGATCCCCAATCGGCGAGGGTCTGCCGAACGCCGGCGTCCCAACCGGTGAGATGCTCTGGATCGACATCCGAATTTCCGAGCAGCACAAGCCCGGAGGCCTCTCGCACGTCGCGATACAGCTCGTACACTGATGGTTGGCGGAACGCGGTCCCGGCGCTGCCGCGCAGGATGGTGCCGCCGCGCAGCCGATAGAGAGCCGCGACCTTGGCGGTGACCGCAGACGAGGCGCGATCCGGAAATGCTGTCGCAACCGTGCCATCCTCGTTCTCGCCGTCGTAGGTCCGCCAGTAGTCGTAACGGGCGCCGAGCGTGAGCTGAATGTCGTCGGAGATCCGGACCAGATCCTGGGCGTAGAGACCCTGGCTGAACGCACTACCCGTCGTGAAGCCGTCACGCTCCTCGAGTAGCTCGTCGCTGAGATAGTTCGACGAGGAGAATCCAGTCACCGTCGCGCTGTCGTAGCGTGTGTCCGTGCCCATGGTGAGCGCGTGTCGCGCGTGCCCCGTCGCTGACCACTGAAGGCTCGCGTACGCGCCGCGGTTCTGCTGCCGTGTCTGCGTGCCAGGTCCCCCGGCGCTGGTGGCAGTTGCGCCGGGAAGCGCGTACCAGTCGAGCGGCGTATCGAAGACGCCCGCCTGCAGCCGCACCAGCCCGTGCGAAGAGGCGCTGTGAAGAAGTTGCCCGTGAAAGAGATTGGCAGATCGTCCGCC
The DNA here is from genome assembly GCA_050742275.1 of Vicinamibacteraceae bacterium. Taxonomy (GTDB): domain Bacteria; phylum Acidobacteriota; class Vicinamibacteria; order Vicinamibacterales; family Vicinamibacteraceae; genus WHTT01. The sequence continues at coordinate 1,089 of JBOGIN010000943.1, read as the reverse complement.
GCGAGCGCCGAGGAAGTTGCTCGGAGACAGCGAGAGCTGCTTCCAGGCGCCCTCTTCCTCGAAGACGACGTCTCCCGTGTCCAGGGCTAGACCGTCCTCCGACCGCACCCAAGTCTCGTAGGGACCCCACGCGTAGCGACTCGATTGGCGGATGTACTGAAAGGCGCTGAACGTCCGAGGGCCCACGGTGTACTCGGACCGGCTGCGAACGGCGTACTGCTCGTACTCATTGTTGCCGCGCTTCCCGACGCCATAGGTGATGCCACCCGTCGATGTCGGATACCTCACCATGCCGATCGCAGGGATGCCGTCGGTGGGGGCACTTTCGGCGGCGCTCCTCAGCACGGTCTGCGCGCGATAGCCATCCGTCTGAAGCACGCTGTACGCGATCGTCAGACCCAGACGCTGGAAGAATCGGTCGCTGAATCGTGCCGACGCTTGCCCCGAGCCCTGCGATCCGTACTGCGCGGACGCCTCGATGGAGCGGCGGTCCGCTGGCCGGGTCAAGATGTTGACCAGACCACCCATGGCGTTCCCGCCGTACAAGGCTGAGAACCCGCCTCGGACGACCTCGACCCGCTCCACCTCGTCTAGCGGGATCGTGGACCAGTCCACGGCGCCGGTGTACGAGTTGTTCATCGGTTGGCCGTCGAAGAGGATCAACACCCGCGACTGTCCGGTCCCGCGACCGCTGAAGCCGCGCATGCCGATACCGACTTCGCGGTCTTGAATGCCCTGCGTCCGATAGGCCGCCACACCCTCGAGGCTGGACAAGGCTTGGTCGACCGCGCGCACGCCGCGACGTTCGAGGTCCTGCCGCGTGACAACTGTCGACGACGCGGGCGAGCGGTCGCTGTCGACTGCGCCCCACGCGGCAGTCACCTCGACGTCGTCTCGGAGACGCAGGAGCTGTTCGGGTGGCGGGGCCGTCTCCGTCTTTTCTCGTGGTTCCTCGGGAACCTGGGCGAGGAGACTGCACGGAGTGGCAGCGTCCAGGGTGAAGATGATGATGAGCAGGATGTTCCAGCGCATGCGTCGACGACCGTCGCCAGCCGAAAGGAGGAGCGTAGCCACGACGGATCTGTCGAC
>JBOGIN010000942.1:0-2431 GCA_050742275.1 Vicinamibacteraceae bacterium | reverse complement strand
GTCCAGCAGCGTCACCCCGAGCCCGCTCGACCGCGCGGCGCCGCCGATGCTCATGACGAGGTAGAGCGCGGTAAGCGGCAGGATGCTGAGGATCGCAAGACGGAACCGTTGATCGACGCGAAACTGTGCACGCACCAGCAAGTCGACCGCGCGATGCTCCGGCGTGAGAACGCGCAGCCCGCGCGAGGTGATTGGGCTATCCGAGACACGTGTCGCAATAGACAGACTGGAAAGACGATCGGCATATTCGAGCGAGAGGCGGCCGGCCACGACGGGGCCCAGGAACAGGAGCAAGACGAGCGGCACCGCTGCCGCCGTGAAATCCGGCACGCCGCCGCGGCCGGCGGCAATCTCCAGCCACGCGGCGAACCACGCGGCAGGATTCAGATAGAGATACCACGCCTTCTCGACGCGGACGTTCAGGAGCCCCGACTGAAAGCGTGACAGCATGAGCAGGCCACCGTAGACCACGAACGTGAACAGGAGCTGCCCATACCCCAGCCATCGGTGAAGACGATTCGCCGGCAGCACCTTCAGGAGCAGGCCGTAGACCGTCGCTACGGCGACAGCCGTCAGCGCGCCCGCCGCCAGCGTCGCCGCGAGCGCCGTCAGACCAACGAGCGGGCCTCCTGTTGACGCCGTCCACACGAAGAGCGGCGCCACGCTGGTGGCAAGCGCGAGCACGGACACGAACAACAGCAGACCCGCCAGTCGCGCCGCGAAGAAGGTTCGAGACGCGACAGGCCGATAGCCAAGGATCGCGGCGTCGTCCGGCGCGATGACGACCGTGTCGAAGTCGGTCAGCAGCAGCGTCGCGAGTGAAGCAATGAGCAGCAGGAAATAGAGCGTCGCCGAGGCGAACGGATCGGGCACGGCGGCAATCACGTACGCGAGGAGGCCGCCGAGCGCCGCCTGAAACAGAAACAGCCCGATCAACGTCCCACGCGCGCCGCGCCGCTCGTGCACGCCAAAGCTGAAGCCGCGCGTCCGCCGCAAGTCGAGCAGAAGCGAGAGTCGGACCAGTGCTCGCCACTGTCGCGCGTCGATTCCGAAGGGCATGGGATCGGGAAAACGGGAAACCGGAAATAGGAAACGGGATTCGGGATTCAGGATTCGCGTGAGAGCGTGCTGAGCACGTCGGCGGTCGCGCGCCGTGCGTCGTGCGTATCAGTCAACGCCACGAACGCCTCTTCCAGCGTCTCTCGGCTCGCGCCTTTCACGATCTCGGCGGCCGTCCCCTCGACGACCTTCCTGCCCTTGTCGAGGATGAGGATCCGCGAGCAGACGCGCTCCACGACGTCGAGGACATGGGAACAGAACAGCACGGTCCGTCCCTGCGCCGCCAAGCCCCGCAGCAGCTGTTTGACGATGAGCGCCGCATTCGCGTCGAGCCCGGCGAGCGGCTCGTCGAGAACGAGGACGTCCGGTGCATGGATGAGCGCCGCTGCAATCAACACCTTCTGCTTCATCCCCTTCGAGAGCTCGACCATCCGCCTCGCTCGGACGTCGGCCAGATCGAGCAGTTGCAACAGCTCGTTGGCGCGAACGGTCGAGATACGCTCCTCGAGATGATAGAGCAACGCAACGAAGCTCAAATACTCGTTGGGCGTGAGCGCCTCGTACAGCGCGCCAGATTCCGGCACGTAGCCAACGCGCTGCTTGACCGCGAGCGGCTCGGCGACGACGTCGAATCCGGCCACGTGGGCCCGGCCGGCCGTTGGCTTCATCATGCCCGTGAGGATGCGCACCGTGGTCGACTTCCCCGCGCCGTTCGGGCCCAGCAGACCCAGAATCTCGCCGGCGGAAGCCGAGAACGAGAGCCCCTCGAGCGCGAGCAGCGACCCGTAGCGGTGCGTGAGATCATGGACTTCGATCATGGAATGCGACCGGCGCCATGCAGCTCTGCCATCTTCTCACATCCCAATTGACACAACATCGTCAATCAATCGTGGCATAGTATCGCCGGAAAGTGTACGAGCCCTCGTGACGAAGCCGAAGCGACAGTCCCTTCTTGCATGGTTGCTGCTCCTGGTCGCGCTCGCGGCAGTGGAGCTCTCCTCCACGCGTGCGCGTCGCGCCGAGGATGCCGAGTCGCGTTCCCGCACCGACCGCTCCTCACCACCAGCGGCGGCAGGATCGTCACGGGCCGCCGTCACTTCGTCTGCCGCAGACGACGTCGGCGTGCCTGGCAGCCGCGTGCTGTTGGATGCCCACAATTGCTATCCGTACAGCGGACGTTGGACTGATCGGTTGGACCGGGCGCTCGCGAGCGGGATGCCGCTCGCCATCGAGCAAGATCTGGTCTGGTACACCGACAGCCAGACGGGAGCGCCGCGGTCGGTCGTGGCGCACGGTCTCGAAGAAGCCGCCACGGCGCCAAGCGTGCGCGAGCATTTCTTCGAGCGTGTGCGGCCGTTCGTCGAGCGCGCGC
>JBOGIN010000941.1:0-9020 GCA_050742275.1 Vicinamibacteraceae bacterium | reverse complement strand
GCCTTCACCCTGATCCTCCTGATTGGGGCAGGTCTGTTGGTGCAGACGCTGGCGCGTCTTCACACGAAGGGCCCCGGATTTGACAGCAGTCGCCTGGTCATGTTTTACGTCAACCCTCTTGAGAGCGGCTACACGGAATCGGAGGCGACGCAGGTGATCCGAGACCTGCTGACCACGCTGCAGGACCTGCCTGTTGTCGAGCGCGCCGCGGTGGCCGCCGAGGAACAGCCGACGGGCGGGAGTTGGAATGCCAACCTGACGATCCAGTTCCAGGGGCGCTTCGTTACCGAGAGCGTTGTCGACCTCAATTGGGTCAGTCCGGGGCTCTTCTCGACGTTCGGCACACGCGTGATTGCCGGCCGCGACTTCAACGAGCGCGACGCGCTTGACTCCGAGAGCGACACAGGTAATTTTCCCGCTCGCTCGGTCATCGTTAACCAGCGCTTCGCCAGGCGATATTTTGGGAACCACAGTCCGATCGGCCATCGTCTGGGCTTCGGCAACCGGCCAGATACACCCGCGAATATCGAGATCGTTGGTGTCGTCGACGACTTCAGCTATCGCGGCCTCCGCGAGCAGACCGAGCAGGCGTTCTTCCCGTTCTGGGAGGGACAAGAAGGGAACCCCGGCGTGTTCTATCTGAAGGTACGAGCGGAGCCGACCTTCACGTTCGCAGCGATTCGCGAGGCGGTCGGTCAGGTCGTCCCGACGCTACCCGTGTCGCTGCGTACAATCGAGGATGAGATTGACCGGTCCCTCACGACCGAGCGGATGCTGGCGACCTTGTCGAGTGGCTTCGGGGCGATCGCCCTGCTCCTCTCGGTCGTTGGCCTGTACGGCGTGATGTCCTTCGTCGTCACATGTCGCACGCAGGAGATCGGTGTTCGTATGGCGCTTGGCGCCACGCGGTCCGCTGCGGTGTGGCTTATCGTGCGAGACGCGGTGGTCATGATTGGTGCGGGCACCGCCATGGCGCTGCCTTGCGTGTGGGTGCTCAGCCGCCTCGTCGAGGCGCAGCTCTTCGGCGTGCGCGCCGTCGATGGGCCAACCATCGCGATCGCGAACGGCATCTTGGCGCTGGTTGCCGTCGGCGCGGCGATGCTGCCCGCCTGGCGGGGCGCATCGGTCAGTCCTACAGAGGCGTTACGTCTGGAGTGACCTCGATGCATGGCCAAGATCCTCAACGTGTTCCGCTGGAGAGCCACCGAACGGAACCAGGATCTCGACCGCGAGTTGTGTCTTGTCGACCACGAAGACCACTTCCTGGATGCGATCGCGAAGGTCCCACCGTAGGAATCATGACCTTGGTCGATGAGGACGATCTTTGCATCGGTGAGAATCACTCATGCGTGGTTAGGCATTCACGCCCCACTCTCCAGCGAGCCCGTGTTCGTGTTGAGAGATTTGCGAGATCTTCTACGACCCTTCCGCGAGGCACGCCCTGGCGCGCTGAAGCTGTGTGTCTTCCCCGGCCCGTAGGGCGTCCGCCGACAGTGGTTCCTCCACATCCGGCACAACTCCTCGGCCTTCGAGGTTGTTGTCGTGCCAGGTGAAGTACGTGGCCACTGGGAGGACGACACGATAGCCGTGCCCGACCTTGAAGGCGCTGGTTGCGACGAGTCGGCCTGCGGTTTTCACGCCCACGAGCGTGGCCAACTTGTACTCGGACGCAAACGCGGCGACCATCTCAGCTGCGCTCGCCGAATGCTGGTTCGCGAGGAGCACGACACGCCCGTGATGAATCTGGCCGCCTAACCCCTCGGTGAATACCGCGACGGACCGCCCGGCTAGGGCGAACTTCAGCATCAACGGCAGAACACCGAGCTTGGAGGAGGGGATGCGATTGAATTTTGGCAGTCGCTCCTTGTCGTAACCCTTGCGGGCACGCGACCGGCCAATGCTGTAGCCAACACCGCGGCTGTCCGGACAGAGATGGCTCATGAGCCGCAAGCACCCAATGCCGCCGCCCGTGTTGCCCCGCAGGTCGATGATCAATCTGGAGCATCCAAGGTCGCTGATAGCCCGTGAGATGTCGCGGGCAACGTCCATGCCCAGGACGCCGGGGAACATGCTCACGCGAATGACGCCGATGTCCGCTGAGATCTTGCTGGCCGTGACGACGACGTCGGGAACGATGATCGGACGCTGCTTCTCGCGAGAGCCTGGAACAGCCAGCGTGGGCCGGACCGTAGAGCCATCCGCCCGTCGGATTGTCAGCGTGTATGAGCGGCCCAGGGTGAACGGCGTGGCCTCCGGCGGGGCCACATCCTTGTCGTCGACGGCGAGGAGGATGTCACCGGGTCGGATGCCCGCCGCTGCGGTGACACCGCCAGGATGAACGTCCTGAAACACCCAGCGGACACCATCGGCGGTGTCCGTCTTGGTGAACGTCGCAGCCAGAGCGACCCGACCGGCCGACCGGGGACGGCTTTCATGAAAGAAGCCGGTATGGCTCGTGCCAAGCGACCGCAGCATGCGGCTCATGGCTTCTTCGAATCGGTCGGCACCGTCGCTGCGCAGAATGTCCGCTTCGTGCTCCTCTCGGAGCTTGCGCGTGTCGGGCGCTGGCCCCATGAACTGCTTGTCCACGGTTTGCAGCACCTTCTCGAACACCGCGCGCCGCTGAGCGTCGTTCACGTCCAGCAATCCAGCTTGCTCCTCCTTGTTGATCTCGATGTCGAGGGCCGTCCTATCTGTCAATTGCCGACGGCTTGAGGGGCCGCCACGACAGTATCACCGTCACCGTACACGAGGACACCGCTCCAAAGCTTGGGCACAGCCTTGTCCCCGAACCGCTCCAGCATAGACAGCTTTGCGTGTCGAAGGGCATCCGCCACGTCGGCGCCCTTGGCAATCTCGCCGTAGAATGCCTTCATCAGTGACAAGCTGAACAGGTCTTTCGCAGCCCACAGGTTCGCCACGACCGAGCGGGCTCCGACAGCCAAGAACGGCCGGACGAGGCTCAGCACGCCATCCTGCCCGTACAGGCCGCCCGCGCCGGTGTCGCACGCCGACAGCGTCACGAGGTCCGCGCTCAGGCGGAGGGCCAGGATTTCCCGCGCTTGCAGTAGGCCGTCCTCGCCCCCTCCGGCTTCGACGACCAACGCGGACCGAGCAGGAAACGACGTGCTCAAAACCCCGTGGGCGGCAAAATGCACGACGCGATACTCGTGCAGCGGCTCCCGCTTGAGCGCGGCTTCAGTCGCCGCGCTGTCGACAAGGACGCTGGACGCTGACGTCCCAAGGATCGATGCCACAGAGCGGGCCTCCTCGTTCGCCGACGGTAAGGGCGGGAGTTCCGTGAGATCAAGGTCATAAGTTCCGCGTTCCACGGCAGGGTCTTCCACCAACGCGAGGCGCTCGTCCGGTGGCGAGGCGCTGACCGCAAAAGCAACCCGTGGCGGCTGTCTGTCCGGCTGGTGTTCCCTCAGGACTGTCATGACGGAACCGGACGGGACGTACGAGACGACGTGGGTGTTGAGGAGGCGCGCTCCCGATGTCGTGGTGAGCAACTCGAACGGCAACTGTGTAAGTTCCGCATCAGGGTTCACGATCAGTCGTGAATGTTCCGCGAGCTCGCTCACGGGAGCGAGCAATGTTGTGCTAAGAGTTCGAATCTCGGCAGTGATGTGTTGTTCCGCCTGCAGTTTGGAGAGCACCGACTCGAGCTGACGGCGAATCACGGAATGACTTGGCAGTTCCTGCACGCGCGCGGAGGCGCGGGTGACCACCAGGCAGTACGAGTGTGGCTCTGCCAGCGCGAATGACAAGAAGAGCTCATCCGGACGCAGGACATGTTGGAGCTCGGTCAGCCCGACCGGCTCGCGTGGTCCCCGCTGACTTCGATCGAACAGCACCGTAGACGCCGGTGCCAACCGTTCTTCTGCGACGAAGATCTGCTCCAGCAGACGGCGCCGCTCGTCGGGACTCGTGGCGCGAAAGAGCTGGATTTGCAGCGCAGCGATCCGCCGTTCGCCCTCCCGCAGCTCCGCGGGCTTCGGCACGTCGGCAATGGGCTTGGCGCGCAGGAGGTCCAACAACGCGCGGCCCCTCGCTTGCTCCACAACCGCGAAGAGGCGACTTGCGTTGCGGCGCGCGCCTTCGAGTCGTATCTGCGCAAGGAACACCGTATCCATGCCGCTTACAAGGCGGCTTCGCGCCCACGGACTGCTGGTGTTCGTGAACAGTCCCTCCAGGAGGTCATTGGCCTCGTCGAGCAGCGCGGCCGCCTCTACATACTGTTGTTCGGAGGCCTTCAGATCGGCCAGCTCCGCGAGCAATCGCGGAAGCAGGAAGTGTCGCTGCACCTTCCGGGCGACCTCGACACCCTCGCGGAAGGCGCGCTCGGCTGCTGCGTGTTGGTTGCGGTCTCGTTCGATCCGACCTCGCTCAAGGGCGATCTCCACGAGGATTCGGTCGCCGCCTGCGCGGCGAGCGAGGTCAGCCGCTTGATCCAGGGATCGCAGGGCAGGCTCGGTCTGCCCTCGCTTATATGCGATGAGCCCCAGCGTCAGCAGCAGCTCGGCGTGATAGCCAAGCGCACCTTCTCCCTTTGCAACCGAGATTGCCTCGTTGAGAACCCCTTCGGCATCTGACACTCGCTTGAGTTTCACCAGGGCATTCCCCTGTCCGACATACGTCATGAGGGGGAACCCGATGTCCGGGACGCTCCGGGCGAGCTTGAGGGCCCGATCAAAGAACTTCAGCGCACTCTGCGGGCGGTCCAACTGCACGTAGCCTTGCCCGAACAGTGTGAGCCAGCGGACCTGCGACGAAATGTCGCCGTTCGATTCCACAACCTTGAGCGCTTGTCCGAGCCTGATCACGCTCGTGTCGACGTCGCCCTGGAGGAAGGCGACCAATCCGAGCTCGCCTCTGGCGCGGTTCGCCCAGGCCGCCTCACCGAGCTCTTCCGCCAACCTGAGCGCCTCCCGCCATGTTCGTTCGGCCAAGGACGGATCAAGGTTCACATCGGTGTCACCTTTGATCACCAGGCAGCGGAGCCGAAGCTGATCGTCTGCCTGGACCAACGGGTCGTCCAAGTACTCGGCCAGCTTCGCGGACACCTCGGGGACGGCGAGGCGCGGAAGCTCGCCGCGCAAGTGATTGATCCGCGCGTACAGGGCGTTCCGTCGATCACCCTGGTCGGCGAACAACTGCTCAGCTTTGGCGTAGAGTGGCTCCGCTCGTGTCCAGGCTCGAAGCCAGGCCAGTCGATCCGCTTCTTGCAGCAGCCGCATGGCGTCCGTCTCGGGCTGTGCGGAAGAGCTCAGGACAGCCGCGAGAGGCAAAGCCACGTGCCAGAGCAGGCCCATGTTCCCCTACTTTCAGGTATGGCAGGCATCAGTACCGTAGCACGGTAGTCCCATTCTGCACTTTTGTGCCGAAAGTGGCGTAAGGCGAACTCCTCAGACCGCTGATCGGGATGCCGCGACAACTTGTTGAGTGCGTGGCGAGACCCTCGTCACTCTGGGATCGTTAAGCGATGACTCAGTAGTGGCCTAAAGCAGCTTCGAAGTAAGCAATCGTGGTTTGGCTCGCTCTTGACGCATGCGCATGATGTATGTATAGTTGCGCATAGTGTCACCCAAGCGCCGGTTCAACATGATGCTCGAACCGAAGCAGATTGAGATCCTGCGAGAAATTGAGCGACGAACCGGAGCGACGGTTAGCGAGCAAGTCCGTCGGGCGATTGACGCATACCTGCGGACGCAGAACGTGATCACAGAGAAGGAGATTCGGCAGATTCTGAAGCGCTGAATACGCCAAGCGGCCCCCCGGCGTGCGGTCACACGCCGGAGGACCTGAACCCGTCAACCAGGGTAGCTGGCCGACGGATCTGGTCGCATTTTCCCACATCCAGACCCGCCGACCTGAATTCGGTATCTAGGCCGAAAGGAGGATGTCGTGCCGCGACATCGCAAGAAGGCGGTCGGGTCCCTCCCGCCTCTTCTCGTTCGTCTCATTCACGCAGCCGGCCGCGACGGCAGGCCGGATGTGGCGGAAGCGCTTGCCGCTTATGGCGAGTATGCGCTCGTCGCGGTCCCGACGCGAGGCGTGCTTCCACGGGACACGGGCGCACTCGACGCCGTCGTGGAACGGGTAGCGCGGAGCCATCTTGGCTTGTCGGAAGCTCGGCGGGAATTCCTGCATACGATCGGGGTGATAGAACCCCTTGAGAGACGGGATGCAGTGCAGTCCGCGGCTCTCGGAGTCGAGCTTGCATCGGATGAGGCGAGCTACTGCGCGGGCGTAGCGTTCGGCGTCACGTTCGCTGAATTTGGACAGCATCGCTGAAGCCGTGTCCGTGCCGCCTTTGGCACCTAACGAGCACACCAGCGCCAGCGTGTAAACGACCAGTTCCCGCGGCGATGTGCCGCGTCGGCGCATGGTGGGCGGCGGCACTGGTTTGTGATCCGAGGGAGGTTCGGATGTCTCGTCGTCCCAATGTCTTGTCGGTTCCGCTACTGCTGGTGGAGGTCGCACGTGATGCCGCGCGAGAGTGTCCACCGGGTCATGCACAGGCGCTACGAGCACTCGGATCTTTCGCCATCGTCAAGGTCCCGAGTCGCGGCATACTTTGGGCTCCGGGCGATGCAGTTGAAGAGGACCTGTACTCGGGGATCCGATTGATCGCTGAACGTTACCTCGGTGCGGCCAAGGCAAATGCCGCTTGGCGCCGTGCGTTGGATGCGATCGATGCGAAGACGACCTTTGAAGAGCTGAATGCGGTCGAGGGCCCTTTTCTTCACGCCAACTGGCTTTCACAGACGGCGCACTTCTACGCGGGCGTCGCCTTCGGCGTGACGCTCACCGACGCAATGGTGAGGAAGTAGCTGTTGAATGCATGCTCTGCGCGCGCGTAGCTGAAGGCACCGCGCCGCTACGACGAAGCCGCTTGTAGGGAGAACCCGCCTTCCGACAGTCGGCGGTTACCTGACTGAATCGACCGAGAGGAGGATTATCGTGTCTCGTGATCGTCGTCCTGACATCCAAGGCGTATCTCGAACGCTCATTTGGCTGGCTCACGCTGCCGATTCAGACTGCCCACTCGGGCATGGTGCAGTGCTCAGAGCCCTTGGTGCTCTAGCAGCAGCCGAAGTGCCCAGACGTGGCGTTCTCTGGCGGCCAGGCACCGGGCTTGAAGATGATGATCTGCAAGCCGCAATTCAACGTGTTGCTGCGCAGCATCTTGGGTACGAGAAGCAGGTCGCGGCGTTCAATCGCAGTCTCGAAGCTATAGCGTCAAAGACCACTACCACCGAACGCCTTGACCTCGAGGGCAGTCGTGTCGAGGCGCAATCAATCTCTGACACAGCTCATTACTACACGGGACTTGCCTTTGGGCTCACGTTTGCCGACAGGAATCGGTGAAGGTTCAGCAACAGAGCCTCGTACCCTTAGCCTGCGGGGTACCCGAGCGTGTTCGCTCGAGAGCGGGCTGAAGTCTGCTTTGCCAAGGCGCCGGTCATTTTCTTGGACTGGCGTGGCCGTTACTCGCGTCGGGGGGAGAGGTATGTTTCGTGGAAGGCGAATCCGGCACCGCTCCTCATGCGTTGGTAGGTTGGAGCTTGTCGGGCAACAGCGTGTAGGACCGGCTCGCTGTCGGCATCTCGCAGGAGCGCGGACAAGTACCGGCCGAGGACGAGGAGCATGAAACAAGCATTGATTATGGATCGTGCATACGAAAAGCTCGGCGATCTCGGTCCAAGACACTTGGACGACAATGAGCTGCTGGCCATCATCGTGGGCAGCCGTAGGCACCGGTTGAGACCTCTCACTCTCGCCAACCGCGTGCTGGCCGAAGCTGCCGGCATCCACGGATTGACGCGAGTGTCATCCGAGGAGCTGCAACGAATACGGGGGATCGATACCGCGACAGCCGCACAAGTGCTCGGGGCAATAGAGTTGGGGCGGCGAACGCTCACACAGCGACCGACGCGCCTCCACCTACGAACCCCGCGCGAGATGGCAGCTTACCTCCTGCCGCGGTTTGGCAACGATCGCGTCGAGCAGTTCGGCATCATCATGCTCGACGCGCGGCGCGGTGTGCTCAAAGCAACGGCGGTGTCACGCGGGATCGTGGATGGTTGTCTCGTTCATCCGCGTGAAGTCTTTCGAGAGGCCATTCTGCGCGGCGCAACCGCGATGGTTCCGTTCCACAATCATCCGTCGGGCGATCCGTCACCCACCGTCGATGACGAGAAGATCACCCTTCGACTTCTCATGGCCGGCGACATCATCGGCATTGCTGTGGTTGATCACATCATTCTGGGCGACGCCACCTACTTCAGTTTCGGGGAGGCGAAGCGATTGCATCGATTAGGGCGGTTGGAGTACGGCCGCAACTCGCAGTCAAAGCGCCGGCCACGACAGACGTGTCCACGCAGAGTCGACTGACATTCGTGGACGTTTATCACGGGAAAGAACCTGCCACTGATCATCAGTGGTACAGCGAACTTGATACTCCGCGGCGGCCGCGCGCGAGCATGGGAGATCCGGCGGACCGTGACGGTCCGCGGGTGGCAAGACGAGCAAAAGGAGGCGTGACGTGACGATGGCGATCGAAGTCCGCAGCGAGGCAGAACGTCAGTGGATCGAATGGATGCGTGACGAGCTGAGGCAACCGGACATTCGAGTGTTTCTCGTGCGCGTGCTGGCGCTCGTGAGGGATGCGGCGCCTGAGCTGCGGGAAGCGATGTTTGCCGCCACTCTACAACACCTTCAAGGGCTGTGGCCAGAGCCGCAGCCCGGATCGAGAAAGGCCGAGAAGTGAGTGACGGGTTGACGCCTGCCGGTATGGAACGCGCACGGCTTCTCGCTCGACGTCTTGGCCGCTGGCTGCACACGTCTCGCAAAAAATGGGGCCTGACGCAAGCTCAGATAGCCGCACGCTGCGAAATGGCGGCAAGGCACTACGGTCGGCTGGAGCGGGGCGACACTGAGGTCACGCTGACTGCGCTAGATCGGCTGACACAAGGGTTTGAATGTGACCTAGAGGATCTCATCGTACAGATCAA
>JBOGIN010000940.1:0-8017 GCA_050742275.1 Vicinamibacteraceae bacterium | reverse complement strand
GCCCGAAAGAAGCATCCGTGACGGATGGCGACTCGACACTACGTTCAGGTTGCGTCCGAAGTCCCCGCACGCTCAGATGCGCATTGCTGACATGAAGACCGAGTGGACGCGCTACTACCACTACGGGCCGAGGTGGCACCAACTGGAGGTATTGCACGCTCACTTCGTCAGCCACACGTTCGCCCGCCACTCGCACGACTACTTCGTGATCGGGTACGTGGAGAGCGGCGTGCAGGCGTACACGTACCGCCGCGCGCGACACATCACGCCGCCCGGTCATGTGTTTCTCGTCAACCCCGGCGAGGTCCACACGGGAGAGGCGGCTACGCGCGATGGCTACGTCTACCGAACGATGTATCCGCGGACCACGCTCATGGAACAGGTGGCGCGTGAAACGGCTGGAACGCGTCGGCTCCCGTTGTTCAAGGACGCCGTCCTTCGCGACCCGGTGGTGAGTCACGCGCTGACAAGATTTCATCGGGAATTGGCGGGGGATGGCTCGCGGCTGGCGATGGAGTCGTGGCTCCTGTCCGCCCTGACGCGGCTGATTTGTCGTCATGCGGACAGACAGCGTACCGCGAAGGCCATCGGAAGGGAGCGCATCGCCGTGCGACGGGCGCGCGAGTACCTCGACGAGCATTTTGCAAGCGATGTGTCGCTCGCACGCCTCGGCACGGTCGCCGGCTTGAGCCCGTTTCATTTGGCGCGCGCTTTCGCAAGAGAGGTGGGCCTGCCGCCGCACGTCTACCTCGAGACGGTGCGCATCGCGCGCGCCCGTGCGCTCCTCTCTCGGGCCCGCCCCATCGCCGAGGTCGCTCTCGACGTGGGCTACGCCGACCAAAGTCATTTCACGCATCGATTCAAGCGACTCGTCGGCATCGCGCCCGGGCAGTACTTGCGCGAGCGCACGCGCTCGATTTCCGCACGCGGCCATGCAACCGTGTCGGCTCGTTCGTAGAACCGCGCGTGGACATCGAAGTCTCCTGACAGGGCGCTTCGTCGGTTACATGTAGCGAAGCCACCAGTCCTGGCGCGTGCGCTTCAGCATCCCGAAACGACGGCACGGATAAAAGAGCATCAGCACGACAAGGGCCCACAGCAAGTACACACCGGCCAGCGGCACGCCGTACCAATCAGGAATCGAGCTCGGGTCGTTGACCACCTGGATGCGTCTGAGTTCCCCGCCCTGGACGAACGCCAGGAGTACGGCTACTGCGTGTGCGACGAAGATGTGGGTGACATAGAAGAACAGCGGGACGCGGCCGTACACCGCCAGCCACTCGATCGGGCCCCGAGCCCGCAACCGGTCTGCGAGCGCGAGCACCATGAGCGCAGGGCCCAGCGTCATGAGCAGGAAGTCGAGGGAAGGTGGATACTTCCGAACGTTGAGAAACGACGCGATCGTCAGCAGTGGCCTCCCCTGTGTCACCCACGCAACTGGATCTCCGTACGCGTTGAACAGGCGTACCCCAATGAAGATACCAACCGCCGCCGCACCGCATCCAAGAAGGACACGACGTCGCTGGAACGCTTCCCAGTCGTAGACGGCAGCGAGAACGACCCCCAACGCCATCACCGCGATCCACGGCACGAGCGGGTACGCGATGAAGAGCACGCCAGGAACCGCGGAACCGAGGCCCTGCTCAAGTCCTCCGGCAGGAAGCGCACATCAGTGACCCAGTCACGCACGTGGTCGAGCGCCATCAGCACCATGACCGCGCCACGAACGACATCGATCGAAGCGATCCTCCCGGCAATCGCCGTTTGCTTCGGCGGGACGAGGGTGTCAGACATGACCTGCTCCGTCACGCGCGGCCATCTCGGCGTGAACGCCGCTCGAGAGCCAGTCGGCCACAACCCAGGCGGCGCCGGCCGCAGCCAGGTTCACCGCGTTGGCGGTCCAGACGAAGTGCTGCTGGGGCGCCCCGAAGAGCGCTGGCGCCCACACCAGGGCGCCAAAGATCACGAACATCAGCGTGAGCAGCCTGGCTGCAAGAACACCGAGCACACCTGAGAGGATTGCGGTGCCCGCGAGCAGATGCGCCACGCCGGTGGTAGCCGCCCAGAAGCGCTGCCCAGGGGGCAGCCACGCCGGCACCATGTTCGCCGTCTGAGCAAACTCGTAGAAGTGCTCCACGCCAAATGAGAGGGCGCAGATTGCGAACAGCACACGGGCGGGTTCGGCCGCTCGGATCGTCCACGTCGGCCCGCCGGGCGCTACAGCCGCGTACGCGATGACGCCGGCGGCGGCAAGAGCGATCTGCTCGGCGCAGCCGTTCCACGTGCTGAAGATGTGCGGGTAGAGCACCACTCGCCGGGCCCACCCCATGGCGAACATGAAATAGAGCGCGGTCACGACCACGAGTCCTGGGCGTGCGATGCGTCGCACCTGAATGGCGGCGCCGCCGGCAAGCAAGCAGGCCGCAACCACATAGGCTAGCGCCGTGCGATGAGGAAGGCTATCCGGCACCGGCTGGAAGACGATGGAAAACTCGCCCCAGGTGAGCCCGATCAGGCCGAACGCCATGGCCGCCGCGCCATACACACGAGCGCCGAGCTTCCATGCGTCTGCGCGATCGATCATTGACGAGTCCTTCCGAGGGCGAACGCACTCACACCGATCTCGCGGGTGATACTAGCGAGGCAGGATGGTACAGTGCTAGAGCCATTTCAGACAGAAATCACTGGACCAATCGAGACGTGACGAAGATCCCCGGCTCGTTCGACCTGCCGCTCGGCAAGCGGCCACCCAACCGGACGTTGACGGACTGGCTCTACGCGGAGCTGCGCGGCGCAATTCTGACGGGCCGGCTCGGTCGTGGAACCCGGCTGCCCGCCTCGAGAGATTTCGCCAGGCAACACTCCATTTCGCGTGGGACGGTCGTGAGCGTCTTCGAACGGCTGCAGGCGGAAGGGTACGTGACCTCCCGGATCGGATCCGGCACCTGGGTGACCGGCGGCGTATCGGCTGACGCCAGTCGAGCTCATCGCGTGACACCACCCTCGTCGGTGCGCCGCGTCGTCGCAGCCTACAGGCGGCCGAAGGCGTGGGTCGATCTGCCGGCCGTCCGCGGGCGCCCCTTTCAGATGCGCGATCCGGCGCTCGACGAGTTCCCGGCCACGCTCTGGGGTCGCATTGCGGCGCGGCGCGCTCGAGCGCTCCGGTCATGGCTGTTCACCGAGGACGACGGCCGCGGCTACCGTCCTTTACGTGAAGCCATTGCCGGCTATCTCGGCTCGTCGCGAGGGGTGCAGTGCAGCCCCGACCAGGTCGTGATCGTGACTGGAGCGCAACAGGCGCTCGATCTCTTGGCACGCCTGCTTCTCAGACGCGACGACCCAATCTGTGTGGAAGACCCCGGATATTTCGGGGCCACGATGGCGTTTGGGAATGTTGGAGCCAAGATCGTTCCGGTGCCCGTGGACGATGAGGGCCTGTCCGTATCGACGGGGGTGAAGATGTGCGCGCGCCCGAAGGCGGTGTATGTGACACCCGCGCACCAGTTTCCCCTCGGAACGACCATGTCCCTGCGGCGGCGAATGGCGCTTCTGAAGTGGGCGTCACGAGCCGGCGCGTGCATCATCGAAGACGACTACGACAGCGAGTTTCGGTTCGAGGGACGGCCGGTGCCGGCGCTGCACAGTCTCGATGGCGGTTCACACGTCATCGTGATCGGCTCGTTCAGCAAGCTGCTGTTCCCCTCGCTGCGGGTGGGATACGTCGTATTGCCCGCGTCCCTGGCCGACTATTTCCTCGCCTTCCGGTTGCAGACCGACCTTCGGTCTGTCACCTTCCATCAGGCGGTCCTGTGTGACTTTATCGTGAACGGCCACCTCGGCCGCCACTTGCGGCGCATGCGCAACCTGTACGCCGAGCGGCTCGAGGCACTGATCGACGCCGGACGCACCCACCTGCGTGGGCTGCTGCGCATATCCGCGGTCAGGGCTGGCCTCTATACCGCCGGACTCCTGGAGAACGGCATGACGTCGAGAGAGGCGGAAGCCGCGGCGGCCGGCCGTGGGATCGAGGCGATCGCGCTCGACCGCTACACGTTGACACGTTCGGATCCGAAAGGCGTGCTCCTCGGGTTTGGGGCGTTCGACGAGCGCATCATTCGCCGCGGCGTGTTGGAGCTCGCAGCGGCGTTGACGGGCAAACGCAGCCAGCACCCGTGAACGTGCTCGGAGCCGACAGGCTCCTCTGGTCCACCCGCGGTCGGGTCACGGCACCGCCGAGAGCTTCATCAGAACGATCCCCGCCACGATCAGCACGGCAGCCACGACGCGTGCGATGTTGGCCGGTTCGCCGAGCGCGGCGATACCGAGCGCGAACGCGCCAACAGCGCCGATGCCCGTCCATACGGTGTAGGCGGTGCCGAGCGGCAGCGTCCGCATGGAGACCGACAGCATTCCAAAGCTGGCGATCATGGCAACCAGGGTGATGACGGAGGCCCCGGGGCGCGTGAAGCCCTGCGAGAGCTTCATCGTGTAGGCCCAGACCACTTCGAGCAAACCGGCGACGAGCAATAGAACCCAAGCCATAACAGCCCTCCTGCACTGAACCGACCGGGCCGTCCCGGGCGCGTCCCCATTGTGGTGGGTGGAGGGCGTGGCCTCCGTTCTGACGAGATCGCCATTGTCCCACGCCGTTCTTGGGTGGGCAAACCGTCGCCGCTCGCTTACGGGAGAAGTGTTACTCCGGAAGACAGGCAAGTGCCTCGACGCCGTCTGCGAGCCCGGGCTCCGGCCAGGCGACGTCGAGGGCGTTCCAGGTCCGTCCTGCATCTTCTGATCGGAAGAGGCCGCGGTTGTTGGCGGCGTAGATGACGCCCGGTTCGCTGGCATGAGTGGCGAAGCGGCTCGCCGTCATGCCCCGGGCCTCAGGTAGACCGCTCATCGCCTGCTCCCATCGCTCGAGCCCGGTTCTTCGATAGACGTATGCCTCGGCCGACCGCGGGCGATAGGCGACGAAGGGGCCATCTGTCGCGGACACGACCACGGTATCCGGATCCGTCGGATCCACGGCAACGTCCACGAGGTAGCGGTGTTGCAACCCCTCCTCGGGCGATCTCCACGAATCCCCACCGTCGGCGCTCTCAAAGTACCCGTCGCCCGCAGCCGAGTAGATTCGGCCGGGTGCGAGCGGGTGCGTTGCCGCGCGGTGCGTGTCGTACGGACCGCCGCGAACGCGATCATGCCAGGTCCGTCCGCCGTCGAACGTGCGCACGAGGGCGCCTGCCTCAATCGCAACGAATACGCGGTCGGCGCTGCTGACATCGGCTTCGATCCACCGAACATGATGCGTATGGGGCCGCGGCGGAAAGCTCCACGTGGAGGCTGAAGGCAGCGCGCGCAGGCCGGCGAGGTCCACCCAGTCATCCCCGCCGGTCTCGGAGCGAAACACCGCACTGGGTTCGGTGCCGGCATAGATGATGCCGAGCCCCTCAGCTCCCTGCGTCTGACCCACGGCGACCGCCGTGATCGTGGGGTGATTGATGCCGGCGCCGACCGGTTCCCAGTGCCGGCCGCTGTTGCGGCTTCGAAAGAGACCGGCAGTAGCCGTTCCGCAATACACGCGCGCCGAGTCGTACGGGTCGACCGCCACGCAGACGGACGACCGCCCGCGCAGGTATTGGTCGACGGCCCAGGTGGTCCCCTGTCGCGCGATCAGCAGGCCCGCTCGCGTGGCGACTGCGATGCTGACCATGGCTCAATTATCGTCGAAGATCACCAACAGCCGATCTGGCTGACAGGCCCGCGCCCGGCCTGCCCGCCAACGTTGGTCATGAGGCTCCAGCGATGCCTCTGGAGGCGGCGCGCCGAGTGTCCCGGAAGTAGAATCCCCGCATGATGCAAACGGCCCGTTCCCTGCTGGTCTGCACCCTCGTTCTACTGACCTCGAGCGCTGCGCCCTCAACGGCGCAGCCCTCCAGACATGCCGAACGTCCGTTCGGCACTTTGCGCGAACAGGCCGCCCTGCAGCAGCAGTGGCTGAAGGCGCGTCTCGACACGTTCCTTCCCACCCTCATGCGCAAGCACGGCATCGACATGTGGGTGGTGCCGATGCGGGAGTACAACGAGGATCCGGTCTTCGAAGCGATCGTCGCGCCGGAGACCTTTGCCGCCCGCCGGCGGACGATCTACGTCTTCTTCGACAAGTGCGCCGCGACCGGCGCAGCGCCTTCGCCGCCGTGCGTCGATCGCATCGCGCTGGGCGGCACGTCGCAGGGCGGAGTGTTCGAGGCGCGCCGTTCGACGAAGACCGCCGCGGGCGATGTCGGGCGTGGACAGCAGGCAGAGCTCTTGGGCGACGAGCAATGGCAGGTGCTCGGTGCCGTGATCGAGGAACGCAAGCCGCGCGTGATCGGGATCAATCGGTCGACGGTGTTCGCGTTCTCGGACGGACTCTCGAGCGGCGAGCTTGCCGGGATGTCGGCCGCGCTCGCACCCGCCTGGAGGGCCACATTCCGCGACGCCGAAGCGCTTCCGCTGGAGCTTCTCGCCGTCAGGCTGCCGGAAGAGGACGCGTTCTTCCGCCGGATGCAGAAGCTGGTGTGGTCGCTCACACAGGAGATGTTCTCCTCGAAGACAATCACGCCGGGCTCGACGCGCACGAGCGACCTCGTGTGGTGGTGGCGCCAACGCGTGAACGACCTCGGTCTCGGCACCTGGTTCCAACCGAGCGTGAGCGTGCAGCGCAAGGGCATGACGACGGAGCAGATTGGCGCCGACCCGGTCATCGAGCGCGGGGATGTCCTGCACTGCGACGTCGGCATCACCGTGGCGCGCCTCAACACCGACACGCAGCACAACGCGTACGTACTGCGCCCGGGCGAGACCGACGCGCCCGAAGGGCTTCGGCGGGCGCTCGCCAACAGCAACGCCCTGCAGGACATCGTCATGGAGGAGATCCGTCCTGGCCGCACCGGCAACGAGATCCTCGCGTCCGCGCGCGCGCGGATGCAGCAGAAGGACATCAACGGGATCATCTACTCGCATCCGATCGGCCTGCACGGGCACGGCGCCGGACCGCTCATCGGCCTGTGGGATTACCAGGGCGGCGTGCCGGGCCGTGGTGACGCGACGGTCATCCCGTCGATGTGGTACTCGATCGAGCTGCAGTCCACGATGCCCGTGCCCGAGTGGGACGGGCAGCCGGTGCGTATGGCGCAGGAAGAAGACGCCATCATTGGCGCGGGCGGGAAGATCAGGTGGGCGCTGCGGCGGCAGGACGCGCTGTTTCTCGTGAAGTAGGCTGCGACCTGGATTAATTGCCGCATAAGAATAACTCGCTTGACGGACTCGCCCATGTCTGTGAGAACACGTGGGCTCGAGGAGGCAGAGCCTGTCACGACGCGATCGCTGGTGTGCTGCATTGCTTGTCGCCGCGGTCGGCGCCGCATGCGTTGGAGAAACCGTGAGGAGCGAGACATGAAGACCATGCTGAGTCAATGGATCGCCGGGCTGTCGGCCAGCCTCGTGATTGGCGTGCTAAACGCGGGCGCGCAGGCGACGACGGCTGACTACGAGCGCGCGCTCGGGCTTCGCGAGCGGTGGCAGTATCTCACCGAGAACGTGGCCGATCCGGCGACCTGGATGGGCGATACGCACCGCTTCTACTACCGGAAGACCGTCAAGGGCGGCTTCGAGTTCGTCATGGTCGATGCCGAAACCCGGCAGAAGCAGCCCGCGTTCGATCACGCGCGTCTGGCGGCCGGCCTGAGCAAGGCCACCGGCGAGCGCCATGCGGCTCTGCGCCTGCCGTTCAACACGTTCCGCGTCGGCGACCAGGAGCGCACGATCGAGGTGCGCGTCGACGACACCACCTGGAGCTGTCGGATCGCGGACTATGTCTGCCGCGAGATCGACCCGCGCGGCGGCCGCCAACCGCGCGGCTTCGGCGTCGTCCGCGATCTGGAGGCGCCGGCAGACAACAGCCCGAAGCGCTCCCCCGACGGCAAATGGGAAGCCTTCGTCGAAAACTTCAACCTGGCAGTCCGCCCGCGCGGCGGCCAGA
>JBOGIN010000939.1:0-4619 GCA_050742275.1 Vicinamibacteraceae bacterium | reverse complement strand
GCTTGGGGCAGCGGAAGTAGGAACGGCCCTCCCTGGAGCATTTGGATACTGGCGCGAGCTCGCGGCGCGGTACGTGAGCGCCGTGTGCGGGCAGTCGGACACCGGCGACGGCCGCCCCCACACGCCGACGCCGGCCCCTGCACTGGGCGAGCTCGAGCTGCTTGCCGTGGCCGCGCCGCCGATGACCGGCGCCGAATACCTGACCGGCCCCGTGTTGGAGGCGCTGTGGAACGAGCTGGCGGCGGCGTTCCAGGCCGAGCTCACGGAATCGAGAGCCTCGCTCCAGGACTTCCTGCAGCGCAAGAGCCCCGCGTGGAACCTCGTTGGCCGCGTGCACTTCAATCTCGCCGAGAACCGCAGAGACGAGGAAGCGCCGTTTGCGTTTCTCACCACGTACACCGCGCAGCTCTCGGCACACGCCAAGGCTCAGCACCTCCCACTCGGCCGCGCGCTCACGCAGTACGCCGGCGCCGCAAACCGCGCTCGGCTGCTCTCGCTCCTCCTGCCCGTGCAGCGGGCGGCGGAGCAATGCGCCTGGCTGAAGTCGATGGTGGACTCGGGCGAGATCTATCACCCGCTGCGATGGACGCCCCCCGACGCTTATCGGATGCTCACCGACCTGCCGCGCCTCGAGACGGCAGGCGTCATCGTCCGCGTGCCAGGCGGCTGGCGCGCCAATCGCCCGCCTCGTCCCCGCGTGAGCGCCGTTGTCGGCGCCAAGCCGCCGTCCGCGCTCGGCACCGACGCGCTCCTGGACTTCCAGATGGAGGTCACGCTCGATGGAGAAACGCTGACGCCGGAGGAAATCGAGAAGCTGCTGGCGAGCTCCGATGGCCTGCACCTGGTGCGCGGCCGATGGGTCGAAGTGGATCGAGCCAAGCTTGGCCGCATGCTCGACGAGTTCCACGCTATCGAGAAGGTTGCCGCAGAGAACGGGCTCGGCTTTGCCGAAGCGATGCGGCTGCTGGCCGGGGCGAGACTTTCCGCCGACGAGCTCTCCGAGGCCGCTGCTCCCGACTGGTCCCGCGTGTCCGCCGGTCCATGGCTGGCCAAGACGCTCGAAGGCCTGCGCCGGCCGGATGCGCTCGCGCCGCTCGAGCCTGGCAACGGGCTCAAGACAACACTCCGCCCATATCAGCAGGCTGGCGTCCGCTGGCTGCACCTGCTCTCAGGGCTCGGCCTCGGCGCCTGTCTGGCAGACGATATGGGATTGGGCAAGACGATGCAGGTGCTGGCGCTCCTGTTGGCGCTGCGCAGCGGGAACGGCTCGCCGCAACGTGACGCGTCGACACGGCGCGCGAGCCTGATCGCGGCGCCGGCGTCGCTCCTCGCCAACTGGGAATCTGAAGTGGCTCGATTCGCACCGAGCCTGCGAACGCTCGTCGCGCACCCCTCCGCGATGGCCACCTCCGATCTTCGAGCGCTCGATTCGAGCCGACTGGCGGATGTCGACCTCGTGATCACGAGCTATGGCACGCTCGTGCGCGTGCCAGCGCTTGTCGAGATTCCGTGGGACCTGGCTGTGCTGGACGAGGCGCAGGCGATCAAGAATCCCGGCGCCAAGCAGACGCGAACGGTCAAGCGGCTCGACGCGCGGGCGCGGATTGCGCTCACCGGCACGCCAGTGGAGAATCGGCTCGGGGACGTGTGGTCGATCTTCGACTTCATCAACCCCGGCTTGCTCGGCAGCAGCAAGGAGTTCAGCCGGTTCACCAAGCGCCTGGCGGCCAGGCCGAACGCGTACGGCCCGCTGCGCGATCTCGTCCGGCCCTACATCCTCAGGCGGCTCAAGACGGACAAGTCGGTCATCGCCGACCTGCCGGACAAGACCGAGGTGAAAGCGTTCTGTTCGCTCACTCGGCCGCAGGCCGCCCTCTACCAACGAAGCGTCACCGAGCTGGCCGCCCAGCTCGCCGATGCGGACGGCATCCAGCGCCGCGGCGTAGTGCTGGCGTTTCTCATGCGCTTCAAACAGATCTGCAACCACCCGTCGCACTGGCTCGGCGACGGCCGCTGGGCGGAGGCGGACAGCGGAAAGCTGTCGCGCCTACGTGAGATCTGTGAAGTGATTGCCGCGAGACAGGAGAAGCTGCTCATCTTCACGCAGTTCCGCGAGATCACCGCGCCCCTGGCGACCTTCCTCGGCTCGGTCTTCGGCCGCGCCGGCCTCGTGCTGCACGGTGAGACGAACGTGAAGAAGCGGCAGGCGCTCGTCCGTCAGTTTCAGGAAGACGAGCGCGTGCCGTTCTTCGTCTTGTCGCTCAGGGCGGGCGGCGCGGGCCTCAACCTCACGGCCGCCTCGCACGTCGTCCACTTCGATCGCTGGTGGAATCCGGCCGTCGAGAACCAGGCGACTGACCGCGCGTTCCGCATCGGCCAGACGAAGAACGTGCTGGTGCACAAGTTCTTGTGCCGCGGAACGGTCGAGGAGAAAATCGACGAGCTGATCGAGTCGAAACGGCAGCTCTCGCGGGATCTGCTCGAGGGCGGCGGCGAGGTGCTGCTGACCGAGATGGGCGACGAGGAGCTGCTGAAGCTGGTGGCGCTCGATCTTCACGCGGCATCGCAGGACTAATCGATGGACTACGACGGCTGGAGGCGCTACGTCCCGGTCGCAGCACGGCGGCGACAGGCCATGCGGGCGCTGGCGGGACTCGAGAAGCAGGGCCGCGCGGCGTCGCCGGTCGTTATCGACGGCCGCAGGATCACCAGCACGTTCTGGGGCAAGGCGTGGTGCGAGAACCTGGAGCGCTACAGCGACTTCAGCAACCGGCTGCCGCGCGGCCGGACGTACGTGCGAAACGGCTCCGTCATCGATCTGCAGGTGGCGCGGGGCGCCGTCACGTCGCTAGTCAGCGGATCCGACATCTACGAGGTTCGGATTGGCGTGGCCGCGGTCCCGCAGGCGCGCTGGCGCGGGATCTGCCGCGACTGCACGGGCGCAATCGACTCGGTCGTGGAGCTATTGCAGGGCCGGCTGTCGACGAGCGTGATGGCCCGCATCTGTGAGCCGAGGACCGGCCTCTTTCCGGCGCCAAAGGAAATCTCGCTCCGTTGCAGTTGCCCGGATTGGGCACGGATGTGCAAGCACGTTGCGGCAGTGCTGTACGGCATCGGCGCGCGGCTCGACGAGCGGCCCGAGCTGCTCTTCCTCCTGAGAGGCGTGAACGAGCAGGACTTGATCGCACGCGCCGACACCGGTCTCCAGCCGGGCGGCAGGAAGCCGGCACCAGCAAAGATCCTCGACACCGGTGATCTCTCGGAGATCTTCGGCATCGAGATCGCGACATCGGAGCCTCCGCAGGCGCCGCGTGGTCGCCGCAAGCGGACGGGCAGCGCTGCGGCCTCCCCCGCTCCACCGACCGGCCAACCGGATCCGAAGCCGGCAGCACGTGCCTCACATACGCCCCATCGTCCAGCGCGCGCCGCATCGCGATCGCGTGGATGAATCGGCGCGTGCCTGCCAGCCCCCGACCGGAGCGGCCACGTTTGCGTCCATATGGTATTCGGGCGCACAACGACAACAACATTCAGGTTACGGGCCGCATACCGGTCCAAGGAGCTCTCGTGAGCGACCTGCTTCGGGATATCCGGTTCGCCTGCCGGACGTTGTCACGATCGCCATGGTTCGCCGCGCTCGCTGTCGTGACCCTGGCGCTCGGCATAGGTGGAACCACGGCGCTGTTCAGCCTCGTGGACGCGGTGCTGCTGCGGGCCCTGCCTTACGGGGACGCTGACCGACTCGTGGCGGTATGGGCACAGGACAAGGAACGCAGCGGCAGGCGCGTTCCCATTCCGCTCGTCGAGGTGCTCCGCGAGCGCGCAGCGACCCTCGACGCAATCACCAGTACCAACATCATGGGGGGCACGTTCCGCACGCCGGACGGTGACGTCGAGGTGCGTGGAGATCACGTCTTCTCGAGCTTCCTCGAGGTAATGAGAACTCCACCGCTCGCGGGACGAGCATTTCTTCCACACGGGGAGCGGCCCGGCGCCGCTCCGGTCATGATTATCAGCCACAGCTTCTGGCAGCAGCGTCTCGGCGGCGACCCGGAAGTGCTCGGACGCACGTTGTACTTCCACGAGGGACCGCGCGATGCGACGTCGATTCCCTACACCGTTGTTGGGATCATGCCTGCATCGTTCCGGACCTATTGGGGCAGCGAACGCGACTACTGGACACCCTACAGTAGCGAACACATGCGAGCGCTCGAGCAAGAGATCGGCCACGAGCTGGTGGCCCGGCTGTCACCAGGCGTCACGATCGATGAGGCCCGGCGCGAGGTGCGGGCCATCGGGGAAAGTGTCGATGTCGAAGGATGGCGTGAGAGCGGCCGCAGTCTCGGTCTGCGCCCGCTCAAGGACGAAATCGTGGGTGATTCAGCCTACGCGCTGCAACTGCTTCTGGCCGCGGTGGCAGTGGTGCTCGCGATTGCGTGCGCGAACCTGGCGCAGTTGTTGTTGGCGCGCTCCGATCGGCGAGTCGGTGAGTTCGCAACGCGGAAGGCAATCGGTGCGCCGACGTGGCAACTGTTTCGTCTCGCACTGGTGGAAAGCCTGCTGCTATCGGTGGCAGGTGGCGTGGCTGGGATCGCGCTGGCGTATGGGCTGTTGCCGGT
>JBOGIN010000938.1:0-3562 GCA_050742275.1 Vicinamibacteraceae bacterium | reverse complement strand
GTCGTGGTGTCGGCGTATCCTGGTGATGTCGGCCACGCGCAACGATTCCAGTGACTCGTCGCGGCTGGCCCACACGGACGCCCACCTTCCAGGGACCTAAGTCATCGGTTGATGCGGAGCGGTGGCGACGTGTGGACATCATCAGGTCTTTCCACTGAAGGAAGGGTGGCGTGCGCGCGCATTATCTTGCCTTCGATCTCGGTGCCGAGAGCGGACGAGCGATGCTCGGCCGGTTGCAATCCGGCGTGCTCGACGTGCGGGAGATCAAGCGTTTTCCTAACGAGCCGATGCAGCGGAACGGCTCACTTCGCTGGGACATCCACAGCCTGTGGAAAGCGATGCTGCGGGCGCTGGATGGCTCGGCGTCCACCCCGTTGGCGAGTGTGGGACTCGACACGTGGGGCATCGACTACGCGCTCGTCGGACAGGACGGCGAGCTACTGGAGGAGCCCTATCACTATCGCGACACTCGGACCAAGGGGATCATGGAGGCGGTGTTCGAGCGGGTGCCGGCCGAGCGGATCTACGCCGTCACCGGCGTTCAATTCATGCCGATCAACACGCTGTACCAGCTCTACGCCGCGTGCCGTTCGACGCCGGACGTTGTGGCCGCGGCCCGCGCGCTGGTCACCATCCCAGACTTGCTCAACTACTGGCTCACGGGCCGGCTGCGCGCGGAGTACACGAACGCAACGACCACGCAGCTCGTCGATGCGAGGACACGTTCATGGGCAGTAAACTTGTTGGCTGATCTCGATCTGCCCACGCGGCTCTTCGTGCCAATCGTCGAGCCAGGGACCGTGATGGGACCCATTACCAACGAGGTCTCTGCGACAGCCGCGGGTATCCCAGTCGTTGCGCCGGCGTGTCACGATACGGCTTCTGCGGTGGCGTCCGTGAGGGCCGGCGGCACCAGCGCGTTCTTGAGCTCCGGAACATGGTCATTGTTGGGAACAGAGCTGACCGGGCCGCTGATTACGCCAAAGGCGCGAGATTTGAACTTCACCAACGAAGGTGGCGTTTGCGGAACCACACGCCTGCTCAAGAACATCGGCGGGCTGTGGCTCCTGCAAGCCTGCCGTCGGAGCTGGGCGGCTGCCGGGCAGCGCTTCGACTACGCGGAGCTGATGGCGGCCGCCAGCGAGGATCAGCATGCGTTCCAGTCACTGTTCGATCCGGATCATCGAAGCTTTCTTCATCCTGAGAACATGGTGACGGCCATCGCGCAATACTGCCGGCACACGGGACAGCCAGCACCGTCCAGACCCCCAGCGTATGCCCGAGCCATCCTGGAGAGTCTTGCCTTCAAGTATCGGGTCGTGCTCGAGTCGTTGGAGGAGATCACCGGAACGAGGTTCGAAGAGATTCGTATCATTGGCGGCGGCTCGCGGAATCGCCTGCTCAATCAATTCACCGCGGATGCCACCGGCCGGACGGTCGTCGCCGGTCCCGTCGAGGCGGCTGCCCTCGGGAACATCGCCATGCAGATGCTCGCAACGCAGGCGGTGAGCTCGCTGGACGAGGCGAGACGCGTGATCGACCGGTCTTTCCCTGTGGAGCGGTTCGAGCCATCCGCGTCGGATCGGTGGGAGCCGCACTATCGACGCTTTCAAGAGTACGTGGAGCTCATGTATGTCTGATACCCTCACGAGCGAGACCAAGTTCCTGCAGGACCTCTGGGAGGAGGAGCACACCGCATCCCTCCAAGACCGCCCCCTCGAGCTGTTGCGCTATCGCTCCAACCTGCTGGGCGCCGACCTGCGCATCACGAACTTCGGCGGCGGCAACACGAGCTCGAAGATGGAGCTGCCAGACCCCGTGTCCGGGAAGCTGGAGCGGGTGCTCGCCGTCAAGGGGAGCGGCGGCGACCTTCGCTCGATCGGCGCCTCCGGATTCGCGATCCTCTCGCTCGAGCGGCTCGAGAGCCTCATCCCACGCTATCGTGGCGAAGCGGACGAAGACGAGATGGTGGCGTACTATGCCTTGTGCGCGTTCGGCGAGAATCGCGTCGCCGCCTCGATCGACACTCCCCTTCACGCGTTCCTGCCGTTTCCGCACGTCGACCACCTGCACCCGGACTGGGCGATCGCGCTTGCGGCGAGCGCGAACGGTGACCGCAAACTGGCGGCCTTCAACGAGCGCTACGGGCGGAAGATCGTCTGGCTGCCGTGGCAGCGTCCCGGCTTCGAGCTGGCGCTGATGCTGCGCCGCGCAGTGGAGGACAATCCCGGATGTGACGGCATCATCCTGGGGAGCCACGGCTTGTTCACATGGGGCGATTCGCAGCGCGAGTGCTATTGGAGTAGCATCAAGACCATCGACCAGATGGGCGAGTTCATCCAGGATCACGCGCGCCGTGCGGCGCGTCCCGTGTTCGGTGGGGCGGCCATGACCGCGGCGGCCGATCGTGAGGCGGTCAGGGCCGCGCTGCTGCCGTACCTGAGAGGGCTCGTCTCCTCGACGCGGCGCGTGATCGCTCACCATGACGATTCAGACGATGCCCTGACCTTCGCGGGCTCGCACTGGGGGTCGGAGCTGTGCCAGATGGGCACGAGCTGCCCCGACCACTTCCTCCGAACGCGCATCTGTCCGCTCTTCGTTCCGTGGGACCACGCAAATGAGGATCTTGCCGCGTTGAAGGAACGCATCCGCGAGCGCCTCGAGCGGTATCGCGAGGATTACGTGGCGTACTACCGATCCTTCGCGCAGCCCGACTCCCCTGCCCTCCGCGACTCCAACCCTTCGGTTGTCGTGATTGCTGGGCTCGGCGTGTTCGGGTTTGGCAAGAACAAGCGGGAGGCGCGCATCACGACCGAGTTCTTCCTCAACGCGATTCACGTCATGTCTGGCGCCAACGCGCTGGAGGAAGGGGCCGGCGCGCAGGAGGTGGGCGCCTTGCCGCAGGCGCGGCGCCCGGAGCAGGCAGGCGAGTTCAGGAGCTTTCACAACTACGTCGCGCTACCCAGATCGGAAGCGTTTCGCATCGAGTACTGGGCGCTCGAAGAGGCCAAGCTCCAACGGATGCCGCCCGAGCGCGAGCTCAGCCGCAAGGTGGTGCTCATCTTGGGGGGCGCCAGCGGCATTGGACGCGAGGTCGCGCTGCAGGTTGCGCGGCGCGGCGGGCATCTCGTCGTTGCCGATCGCGACGCGGCCGCCGCGGAGGCCGCCGCGCGCGACGCAGCGGCGCTCTCCTCTGGCGACATGGTCATGGCAGTGCCGTTGGACCTCTCGTCGCGCGAGACGATCGCATCAGCGCTGCGCCAGGTCGTGCTGCGCTTCGGCGGCGTGGATGTCATCGTCAATACCGCGGCCATATACCCGACGCCGGACCCCGACGCCAATGCCGAAGAGGTCTGGGGCCGGACGCTGCAGGTCAACGTCACGAGCAATTATGTGCTGGCGGAAGAGGCGTCGAAGATTTTCGAGGAGCAAGGCCTGTCGGCAACGATGGTGTTGACCAGCTCGGCCAACGCGATCGTCCCGAAGCGCGGCAGCGAGGTGTACGACGTGAGCAAGGCGGCCATCAATCACCTGATCCGCGAGCTGGCGATCGGCCTGGGAC
>JBOGIN010000937.1:0-7920 GCA_050742275.1 Vicinamibacteraceae bacterium | reverse complement strand
CGCCCCGGTTGACCCGCAACACCCCTCTCGCGGACTCCCAGCGCTCGCGGCCAAGACCTATCCACGCCCGCAGCGAGAAAGCAATGCCCTATCCCTTACCGCAAGCAGATCGCGTTTCTGATCTGACCGATGGTATCGATCCGCGCTGACAAGCTGGGGCTGACGTACCGGATCGGCGGCAAGCTGACGCTCGCACGGCTCGACCGCCGGCTGGCCGGAGTCACGCCGACCGCAGCCGGCGGCCGTCTCATGGAGCTCGGCAGGAAGCGATACATCCGCGCGCTCAAGGATGTGACGTTCTCGCTTTCCGCAGGGGACCGCCTGGGTCTCGTGGGCAGCAACGGCGCCGGCAAGACATCCTTGTTGAAAGTTCTCTACGGGATCTTCGATCCGACCGAGGGCGAGGTCGCGATCCACGGACGGGTCGATGCTCTGTTCAACATCCAGATCGGCTTCCGACGGAAAGCGACCGGCCGGCGCAACATCGAGCTGCGCGGTATCATCAACGGCTGGAGCGAGGCGCAGATCGCGCAACGGATGGACGAGATCATCGAATTCAGCGAGCTCGGCGACTTCATCGACATGCCTCTGAAGGCCTACTCGCAGGGCATGGCCGCGCGCCTCGCCTTCGCCGTGGCGACCACTCTCGAGCCCGAGATCCTCCTCATGGACGAGTGGATCGGCGCCGGCGACCCACACTTCCAGGACAAGGCCAAGGCACGCATGGAGGCGATCGCCGCCGAGGCCGGGATCATCGTCCTCGCCTCTCACAACCACTCGCTCCTCGAGCGCACGTGTACCAAGGTGCTGGAGCTCGAGAAGGGCGAGGTCAGCTACTTCGGCGACGCCGCAGCGTACTTCCGCGCCTCATCCGCCGCCGCGACGCCTTCCGGGAGGGGCAAGCAGTGACGGAGCCCATGAGAACGGGTAGGGGGGGGGTGGACTCCCCCCCGAGCGGCAGCTTTCGACTCATCGGCCTGTTCGATGCATACCTGTCTACGCTGGGAGGCGGCGAGAACTTTCTGGCAGTTCTCGCGGAATTCTTCGAGGAGGAGTTTCCCTCAGCCAAGATCGACATCGTGACCTACCAAGAGAACAGCGTGCCGATCCAGGCCGTTGTCGAGCGCTTCGGAGTGAGGCTGGGGCGCACGCAGGTTCGCACCCTGACTCCCAATGCCCGCGGCCATCTGTCCAAGATCCGTCCTGTGCAGCGCCTGATGCACGAACAAGATGTGGCGAGACTGTCTGCGGAATACGACCTCTTCGTGAACATCACCATCTTCAGCCTGGCGCCCTCGCGAGCGCCGGCCAGCATCTATATCTGCATGTTCCCGCTCGATCCCAGGCCGTGGTGGCTGCCACGCGACGGATTACGGGTTCCACTGCTCGCCCCCTACACCGCCCTCCGACGTCGGCTCTACAAGAAATGGATCGGCTCCTATACCCTGGTGGTCGCGATCTCGGAATTTACCAGGACGTGGATTCGCCGCTTCTGGGATCTCGAAGCCGAGATCCTGTATCCGCCGGTCGGGACCCGCCCGGAGATCGACCTCTCGCGGAAGCGCCAGTCGATCCTGTGCGTGGGACGATTCTTCCCCGGCAATCACAACAAGAGGCACGACGTTCTGATCGACACGTTCGCGCGCCTCGTCCGCGAGGGCCTTACGGGGTGGGAGCTCCATCTGGTCGGTGGCCGCACACAGGTCCCCGGAACAGACGAGTACATCGACGTGCTCACGCAGCAGGCGGAGGGGCTCCCGGTCACGTTCCACATCGATGCCAGCAGCGACGAACTGGCCGGGCTCCTGGAGTCATGCTCCATCTTCTGGCATGCGACAGGCTATGGCGAGGACGAGAGCCAGGAACCGTACAAGCTGGAACACTTCGGAATCTCCACGGTCGAAGCGATGAGCCATGGATGCGTACCGGTGGTGTACGCGTGCGGGGGCCAGCCGGAAATCATCGAACACGGCCGGTCGGGCTTCTTGTGGACTTCGCTCGACGAGTTCCGAGATCACACGCTGCGCCTGATCGAAGACAGGGACCTGCGCGAGGCGAGCGCCAAGCACGCCGGTGAGCGAAGCCAGCGCTTCAACAGGGAGAGCTTCCGGAGCTCGTTCCGGGAGCTCATCTCGAGACATCTTCGCGCACCGACGACGTCATAGCCGTTGTATGAGGCGGAACCCGACAGAATCGTCCACCACGGTCGTCCGCGAGAGCCCCCTCGTCAGCATCATCACGGTGAACTACAACGGGGCGCGCTACCTGCCCGTTCTTCTCGAGGCGCTCGCAGCACAGACCTACCCTCGGTTCGAGGTGCATGTCGTCGACAACGGCTCGACCGATGATTCCATTGCGTTGCTGGAACGCGACTTCCCCTGGGTGAAGATCACCAGAGCATCCGAGAACCTCGGGTTTGCAGGCGGCAACAATCTGGGAATCGCGAGGGCCAGAGGCGCGTTCTTTGCCTTGATCAACAACGACACGGTACCGGATCCCGACTGGCTCCGTCACCTGGTGGCCGCGGCCCTCGAGTCTCCGCAGATCGCCGGCGTCGGGTCGAAAATCCTGTTTGCCCGACCCTTCCTACCGGTCCGCCTGGAGGCGCAGGGCTCCGACGGCGTACCGGTGAGCCCGCCCGCCGACGACGCGCGCAGCGGCATCTTTTTGAGCAATCTCTCGGCATTCGCGGGGTGCTCGTATCGCAAGCCGGTGTTCGATGCCGGCTTCCACGGGCCACCGGAGCTCGACGGCCAGCGAGGTGGTTGGATCGCCGATCGCGCCACGATCTTTCTACCGGTCGAATCTCTGGAGAGCCCCGGCACACTAGAGCTTCGGCTGTCGGCACCGTCGGTTCCCGAGCCGCCGCGCCTGGCAGTATCGATCGGAGACACCGAGATCGGTCGCATCCAGGTTGCGCCCTCATGGCAGGACCATCGGTTTCCCGTCCCGCCGGAGCTCGGCCGGCGAGCGGGCTTCGACCTCATCAACAACGCGGCCTCGTTCCTCAAGCCGGACGGTGCGGCGGGCGATCGCGGGATCTTTCAACCAGATCGGGGACAATACGACAGTCCCGAGGACGTCGAAGCGTTGTGCGGGTGCGCGATGCTTCTCTCCCGACAGGCCCTCGAGCAGGCCGGTGCCTTCGACCGGGACTTCTTCATGTACTTCGAGGACAGCGAGCTGTCCTGGCGGCTCCGCAAGCGGGGCTTCCGCCTGCGATACCAGCCCAAGAGCGTCGTCCGCCACTTCCACGCCTCCACGACTGTGGAATGGTCTCCGCTCTTCAACTTCCACGTGGCGCGGAACCGGATCCTGATGCTGATCAAGCACGCCGCACCACTGGTCGTCCTCCGGGCGTACCTTGCGGAGCTGGCGGTCCTGCTCCACCTCCTGCGCGCATACCGTTCCCTCCGCCACGTGGAGGTCAGGACGCGGCTGAAGATCCAACTCAGCCTGGTCCGCAATGCGCCACGCGCTCTCCTGAAGCGGCTCGGCCTCCTCGCTCATTGACGAGCTCGGCGGTCAAGGTCGTCATTGATACGGGATAGACAACAATCTCGACGCCGTACCGCGAATAGCCGCGTCATCCGATTCCAACGCTCGCCGGCAGTGCCCCTCCAGCTCGCGGGCCACACGCGGCGCGTTTGCACGAATGTACGTCTTTATGATCCCAATCGTGACGTCATCGATTCCCTCGTACGTGTCCTCGCAATCACGAGATTCGGGCGGGTCCTCCTGAAATAGGACACCCCCCAGGTCGCCCACGAAGTCCCTCGCGATTGCCGCGTTTACCTCACTATACCTCCGCACAAGCGCAGCACGTTCGGCATGCGACATCAGCGGCTGCGTATTCTTCGGATAGCTCTCATCTGCCGCGTAGCGACGCAGAACGTCATTCAGGACGTCGCCCTCCCGGCCCCTATAGCCGACGCGATTGCACATCTCCTTGAAGCACAACTCGTCGTTATGCAGAGAAACATTCACCGGATGCCGAGGGACATGGAAATCGTCGATGCTCAGGCCGAACAATGACAGGAAATCGGAGAAGATGCTCCCGCCTACAAACCGACCCGGCTCATGGCGCCTGACGATCACGCTTGCCTTCCCGAAGTCGTCAGCCCACCGATCGATGAATCTCTTGTAATCACAGAACCGCGGTTCCTTGAGCATATCGAGCGTCAGCTCATGCCCGCTCAGAACCGAATGCCTGTATCTCGAATCCACCCAGACGTCCTGCCGCCTCACATAGACG
Source organism: Vicinamibacteraceae bacterium (assembly GCA_050742275.1). Classification (GTDB taxonomy): domain Bacteria; phylum Acidobacteriota; class Vicinamibacteria; order Vicinamibacterales; family Vicinamibacteraceae; genus WHTT01. The sequence continues at coordinate 3,665 of JBOGIN010000937.1, read as the reverse complement.
ATGATCTCGACGCGCACGAAGTTGCTCGACAGGTAGTCGCGCAGCCTGGCAAAGCCGGCCGTCAGCGGTGCCTTGAACAGGCACTCGGACGAGAGCAGAGCTCTCGCTGCACCCGGCGTGCCCCGCAACTCCCGGGAGAGCGCGGCAAGATAGCGTTCCAGGTCATCCTGGCTATAGCCGTTTGTCTCCAGGCACGAGAAGGCGACCCGATGGTGCGAGAAGTCATGCCACAAGCCGGTGTCGGGATACAGAATGCCCGCTCTCCCAACCAACGCGGCCCTATTCTCGTGAAAGAACGTCTGGAGCGCCGACGTTCCAGTCTTGTCCATCCCCACATGAAGGGAGATCGTGTCAGCGGTCGTCATTCCGGGGGAGAGCCTACCGAGGCCGGGAGGACTGCGGAGTGGAATCGACCCCAAACCCAAGGCTGCGCCGCACCGATTCGTACATGCTGACGCGCGCAGGGTGGCTCTTCCGTGCGACGAGTATGTAGCGTCCGAAGTCCGCGCTGCCGTTGTGCGGACGCGGGATGAACTCACTGTGGTCAATCTCGCAGCCCAGCGACTCGCCGACTATCTTGTCCAGCACGCCGGTGGTGGGCGCAAAGAGATTGTTGGCCCGCGCCGGCAGTATCGGTCCGTCCGGGCTGTAGTATAAGCAGTGCTCCGTTGACTGCACGGCGGCCGTTTCGAGGAAGATCACTCCGTTGGGCCTCAAATACATGTGGTACATCATCAAATTGATCAGCGGATCGTGCATATGATACAACACTCCGAAGGACACGACCAAGTCGAAATCGCGCCGAATCACCCGCGGCGCCTTAGTTGCCTGAAGCCCGGGATAGTACTCAACAGGCAGCCCGAAGGTTTCGACAACGTGTCGATATGTCGTGTAGTCGCGGTAGTCCGTAGCCGTCAGCGAGCGAGCTCCGAGCTGCGTCAGCCACATGGACCAAAGGCCATCGGCGGGCCCGTACTCCAGGACGTCTTTGCCTGAGACGAGATCGGCGTGCTCTTGCAGGACACCTGCGAGCCGAGACCAGAGCACATCGTTGTTCAATCCCGGAGTCTCGAATTCTTCGAAGCGGATGTTGTGATACCAACGGAGCTCGTGGTCGTGCTTGATAGCATCCAGGCGCTCACGCGATACGATGGGGAGTGAAGGCTGATACATGATTTCTGCTCCTTGTCGGCGTGCTAGCCTCTGTTACGACCGAGACCGCCCACAACTGCGTTGCCCAGATCGGAGATCATCCGCGCAAGTGCGTCAATCGTCTCATTGGGAACCGGTGACTCCTGCAAGTCTTCAGCGAGTGGCGTATCATCGAATACGTCCTGATAATAGTCCGTCCCGCAGATCCCGTTCAGCCATTCCACGTCGCCACGGCTGAGCTCTCTGGCGCGCACGGCGTCAGCGGAAACCAGGCGGAATGGCCTGCCTGGGACCGCCATGAGACAATCGGTCCCCCGCCATGATCGCTCCTGTGAGACCCTCCCATCGACCAGAAGAGGGCGCTGTCGGTTGAGGCTGCTTATGAGCAAGGCGGCCTCCAAGGACATCGAAGTGTTGGTCTGGGCACCCTCCAGTGTCAGGGCACCGCGGATCTCCTCGTAAGGCAGCGCGGCGGCGTCACAGAAGCTCGGCACGATCCCCGCTCCGGATATAGCCGACTCGAACGAAACGACTTTGAAGTTGTCGATGCCCACGGCGTCGATCCACGGTGTGAGTCGATTTTGCCACCGCGGCGCGGGCAGTTGAGCGTAGAGCTGCTCGAGAGTGTAGCCCATCTTGAGTCGCTCCTGGATCACACTGCGGACCCAGTCGACGGGGTGTCGAACGAAGGCAACGACTTGGAGTGTCCCGACGTGGCGCCTGACCCAGTCGACCAGCCTAGCGATCGCGGGCCGCGGGGAGACACTCAGGCTCTCGGCAGACAAAATGACAGTCGTCCAGTCCGGCTTCGCCAGGTCACGTTCGAAACTCTCTCGATACTCGGCTCTCAGATCAACGATCCGCCGCGGGTCGTTGGCTCTGGCGTCGGCGAGCGGGAGAATCTTCGGCGGCGAGTCGTGAAACATGGTAGCCAGGTAAAGGCTGTGATTCGCAGCGATCGATGGATAGAGGATCTGCGCTCGGGCCAGCAGGGCGTGGCGCGCCTGATACAGCGTGTTCTGGATCGTCGTGGAGCCGGTCTTGTCGATGCCGATGTGTATGACGGCACGTCTCATCTCGAGCATCACAGCGTCCAATTCACGATCCGAGCGCATGGAACGTACAGGCGGCCTTCGTGGCTCATGAGTGCTATCCGGTCACTCGGAGCGGGCTCCGAACCCGACGACCCTGCGAATCCGCATGCGGCCCGGAGCGTATTCGCCGCCTGTGGCGCCAGCGTGGAAGCGCAACCTCACGGCACCATGCGGCAGCGCCACCGGCACAGCATATTCGTTTGCACGGGTTCGGCGGAACCGGAGATCTATGTACGCCGACTCGGCGTGTCCTGCGCCGCTGTCAATGTAGAGCCGCGGCGAGCGGAGATCCTGCTCGCCCGGGGGGACCTGGATCTTCAGGAAGTACCGTCCCGGTGGCAGCGGATGGGGGCCCGGCCAAGCGAGATCGAACTGTGGTGCGTCGTCCGACTTCATCGAATCCGCCACTCGCCGATCGGCGAAGGCGGCTCTCAGACCAGATCGCGGGTGGGCGGCGACGGGACACCCGAGGTAGAGGCGCATGCGTCGTAAGCCGGTGAGCGCCGCACGGATCGGTGCGGGGACTCGCCAGCTTCGACTCCGGTAGATGGCGTCGATCTGGTCGCGAAGCTTCGCCGCGGCCGCCTCCGAAAGCTGGCGGTCCCGCTCTTCAAGCTCACTACGGAGTCTGCCATCTCGCGTCGTGATCTCTGGGAAGGTCGCGCCACCGAAGATCGGTGCCGCGGCGTCGAACTCCTGGCGAACACGCGTGAGCGCAGCGAGCGGCGCGCTTCCCTCCTCTCCCGCCGATTCGAGGGCCTGCAGTGCGGCGTAGGTTTTCTTGATCCATGAAGGGATGTCGCGGTTTGCCTCGAGGTCGACGAACGTCGGGTGGTGGTGCCGCAGGTCGGATGAGACGTACGCCTCGACGTCGGCGGCGGCCTCGTCCACGCTACGCGGCCAGCTGACGTCGAGCGCCGTGCCAACGCGCTCGATTGCTTCGCGCCAGTCTTCCATAAGATCTTCGTACGACAGGAAGGTACGGCTCTTTCCACGCGTCGCCACATCTGCGTCGAGGACGTGCCGAAGCCACAAGAGTCCCGCGAAGCCGCCCGTCATCCCGTTCCGCCTGGCCAGCGAGCTGATGACGGCAAGGGGGTTGCGGTGGATCAGGATGTATCGCGGCTCGATGTCCAGACTGGCGAACGAGTCTTCATAGAGCGGCGACAAGCGGCAGATTCGAGGCTCCTTGAGGACCAGGAGTGGAGCGTCGCCGTACTCCTCATTGAGCAGGCGCATTATCTCTCTCTGGTAATAGGCGAGCCGCTCGGCTCCCAGTACCAAGGAACCGATGAGCTGCTCGCCCGCCTGCTCATGCACATCCCCGCGCCCAGGCTCCACGTCGCCCGCTACTACGGCCACTACGCCCACCTCTGCCGCGCTCGGCGCCGGCAGGGTGGGGTTGAAGGCGTCCCGACA
>JBOGIN010000936.1:0-7234 GCA_050742275.1 Vicinamibacteraceae bacterium | reverse complement strand
GCGCGTGCTGATAACCCACTGCGCCGCATCCTCGATTTGGCTTGGGAGCCGTGGTGTGATTCGGTACGACAACAGGTCGGGCAACTCTGGAGTGATCACAGGAGTGCCGTGCGCGGCAAGGTGGCGGGCGAGGCCTGCGAGCCGCGGCTCGTCGATCCCTTGCGCGTGCACGCCGCCGGTCAGCAGCAGCGGGCGCGTGCGCACACGGTCCGGCATGTAGATCCGCCCGCGCAGCGTGCCAGTACGTGTAGGTATGACGGCCGCGCGCGTCGTGACCGTGGTCTCGATGAGGCCGGCGGCGCGCGCGGCCCACGCTCCGCCTTGGCCGCCTACACGGGCCAGCAGCGCCGCGCTGTGTGCATAGCGCGCCGCCGGGCGGGCGAGGACGATCACCAAAGCAACCGCGAGCAGGGCAAGGCCGACCCTGACCGTGCGAGTCATCGGCGTCAGGATACAATGCAGGTGCAGGCGCATGCGTGTGCGGCGCCGGGTGGTGTCCTGCCGGGGACTGTACGCGGACAGATGATTGTAGCCATCGATGGCCCATCGGGTGCGGGGAAGGGAACCGTCGCGCGCGCCGTGGCGCGAGCGCTTGGGTACCGCTATATCGACACGGGTGCAATGTACCGCGCTGTTGCCTGGCTCGCGATCGAGCGCGGTCTGTCGCTCACCGATGAAGCTGACCTTGCCGATCTCGCGCAGCGCGCCGACTTCACCGTCGAAGCCGATAGGGTGGCCATCGACGGCCACGACGTGACGCGCATCATCCGCACGCCTCGCATCGACGAGGCGGCCGCCGCTGTTGCGCGTCTGCCGGCCGTGCGAACAGCGCTCGTCTGGCGGCAGCGCCTCTATGGGAGCGGCGGAGACCTGGTCATGGAGGGCCGGGACATCGGTACGACGGTGTTTCCACAGGCGGACGTGAAGCTCTATCTCGACGCGTCGCCCGAGGAACGCGCGCGTCGTCGCGCAAACGATCCGGCGCACGCCGGCGAAGGGGGTGACATCGAGCAGGTCGCAACCGCCCTCGGTGCGCGTGACACGGCCGATCGCACGCGCGCGGCATCGCCTCTCTTGAAAGCCGACGATGCCCTGCTCATCGACACGACCGGGATGACCGTCGACGCCGTCGTGGAGGAAGTTCTATCGCTCGTCGGTGCTCGCAGCGCAGGCGTCTAGGCGTGCGCGACGGTTGCCGCGGAGTCGCCGTGGCTCACTTTCTCCGGCGCGGATAATCCTCAGCGGAGGCGGGATCGAGCTCCCAGCGGTGCCGGTCGCGAGCCTCGATCTTGCCGGCCCCCTCGAGCTCCTCATCGACCCGATAGACCACACCGAGCGCGCCGCCGATGTCGTCCACCTGAACCTGGTCCGGCGTCGGGTTGTCCCCGCCGGGCGCTTCGTCGCCGCTGCTATAGGCAAGCTCCCAGTTGGCATCGACGTCGCCCGCCGTCAACTGGGGGCCGCTTTCGGGATGGTCCCGGACATGCTCGAGCATCTCCAGACGACCGCTCCGAACGGCCGAGGCATGCGGCTCGACCCCGAGCGAGGAGGGGAGGCCGTGCGGCTCGTGATTGGTGGATTCCGCTCCGGGAGGCGGCGCCTCTGGCGCACGCGCAGTGGCCGGACGCGGTCGGCCTGCGGGCTCCGGTTTCCGCGGCGGTTGACGAGAAGGTCGAGACGGTCGAGCAGCTTTAGCCATAACGCCACCCCTTGAGCGGGCCCCGAGCGCCCGGCTTTGGGCGCTGCCCCGAGAACCAGTCCTGCGAGGCTGTCTTCCACACGTTGACGAGGTAACGGTAAGTGGTGTAGTATGTTTTACTTGGCTCAATCACGAGAGCCCAGAACGTGGATTCGGCCGCGACTGGATGTCTGACCAGTGGCCCGCAGCGACCGATCAGTGCGCGACTGCGGCCATCGATGCGGCGGAGGAGGACTCGCAGAACGTTATGTCAAACCCACAACTCACGGACAAACCGGAGCTTCACGAAGGAGGTGAGCCAGACACCACGGTGAACGGTCCCGTAAATTCCACCACCTCGTGGACCAATGCGGATGGCGAATTGGATCCGCACGAGTACGCGCGTCTCTTGGATCTTTACGATACCAGCTTCCGCCACATCGCGGAAGGTGAAGTCGTCAAAGGCACGGTGCTTCAGGTCACCTCGACGGAAGTTGTCGTCGACGTCGGCTACAAGTCGGAAGGCATGATTGCCCTCCAGGAGTTCCTCGATGAAACCGGCCAATTGACGGTGCAGGCTGGTGACACGGTCGACGTCTTGCTCGAGCGGACCGAGGACAGAGACGGCCACATCGTGCTCTCGCGCGAGAAGGCCGAGAAGATGAAGATCTGGGACGAGGTCGAGCGGGCCTTTCAGGACCGGAAGGTCGTGCTCGGTCGCGTCGTCGAGCGGATCAAGGGCGGCTTGGCCGTCGACATTGGCGTGCGTGCGTTTCTGCCCGGCTCACAGATCGATGTGCGGCCGGTGCGCAACCTCGATGCTCTCAAAGGGCAAGAGATGCGCATGCGCGTGATCAAGGTCAACAAGAAGCGCGGCAATATCGTCCTCTCGCGGAAAGTGCTCCTCGAGGAGGAGAACGCGGAGAAGAAGAAGCACACGCTCGGGAGCCTGGCCGAGGGCAAGGTCCTGCGCGGCGTCGTGAAGAACATCACGGACTACGGCGCGTTCGTGGACCTCGGCGGTATCGACGGGCTGCTGCACATCACCGACATGTCGTGGGGACGGGTCTCGCATCCCTCGGAGCTCTTCAAAGTGGGCGACGAGATCGATGTGATCGTGCTCAAGTTCGATGCGGCGACCGAGCGTGTGTCGCTCGGCCACAAGCAGCTTGCGCCAGACCCGTGGTCCGATGTGGTGGAGCGGTATCCGGATACGGCACGCGTGAGTGGCCGCGTCGTGAGCCTCACCGACTACGGGGCCTTCGTGGAGCTCGAGCCGGGCGTCGAAGGGCTCATTCACGTGTCTGAGATGTCATGGAGCAAGCGCGTCAAGCACCCGTCGAAGCTGCTGAACGTCGGTGACGAAGTGGAAGCGATGGTGCTGGGCGTCGACGCGACCAACCGCCGGATTTCCCTGGGACTGAAGCAGGTGGCAGCGAACCCGTGGGAGGAGCTCGCCGAGAAGTATCCCGTGGGAGCGGTGCTCACCGGCAAGGTGCGGAACCTGACGGAGTTTGGCGCCTTTGTCGAGGTCGAGGAAGGCATCGACGGCCTCATTCACATCTCGGACATGTCGTGGAGCCGCCGCGTCAAGCATCCGTCGGAGGTGCTCAAGAAGGGTGAGACGGTGCAGGCGATGGTGCTCAACATCGACGCCGAGAACCAGCGCCTGTCGCTTGGCTTGAAGCAGCTCGCCACCGATGTGTGGGATGAGTTCTTCGGCCGCACCCAGGTCGGCGATGTCGTCGAGGGGAAGGTCGTGCGCATGACCAACTTCGGCGCGTTCGTCGAGCTCGCCGAGGGAGTGGAAGGTCTGGTCCACGTGTCGGAGTTCGACGGGCAACGCGAGGGCGAGAACGTCGAGCTCAAGGTGGGGGAGACCCATCAGATGAAGGTCATCAAGCTCAGCCCCGCGGAGCGGAAGATTGGCCTCAGCATTCGCGCATTGAAGGATGCCCACTTCCACGGCGATTGGGATGCGTACGTGAGCGACTCCGCCTCGCCAACCGTGACGTTGGGCGACCACTTCAAGCACCAGCAGTAGCGGGTGACAAGGTGAGCGGGTGAGGGGGTGACCGGGTGATTCGATGCGTTAGCGGGAATCGAGCGAGGCTTTCACCTGCTCGTGATGCTCACTTGACGCCAGGGCGCCAGTCGTCACCCTGTCACCCCGTCGCCCCGTCACCGAGTCACCCCTTCAACCCGACCTGGGGGATGACATGACGAAGGCGGACCTCGTCGAAGAAGTGTCCCGGGTGTCCGACCTCACGAAGAAGCACTCCGAGATCATCGTCGATACGGTGGTCAAGAGCGTCATCGACGCTTTGCACCGCGGCGAGAAGATCGAGCTCCGTGGGTTTGGCAGTTTTCGGCTGCGTCGCCGTGAGCCGCGCCGCGGCCGTAATCCCAAGACAGGCGACCGCGTCGACGTGCCGCCCAAGAAAGTGCCGTACTTCAAGCCAGGCAAGGAGCTCAAGGATCTCATCAATCGCGCACCGCTCGACGAGCTGGACGATGCGGCGGCCGCGCCGCTGACTGCCTCTGGCGACGACTCGGGCGGGTAGCGTGATCCTGCGACGACACCGTGGACTATCTCTGGTCTCCTTGGAGAATGGCGTACGTGACTGGCGCCAAGGACGCCGAGGGCTGTGTGTTTTGTGCGGCGGCGGAGTCCGATGATGAAGCCCGGGCGTTGCTCGTGCACGAAGGCCGCCATGCCTTGGTGATCATGAACTTGTTTCCTTACAACAATGGCCACCTGATGGTGGTGCCGCGGCGGCACTTCAGCACGCTCGCCGAGGCGGCGCCGCAGGAGCTTCAGGAGCTCATCGGCCTCACGCGCCTCGCCGAGATCGCGCTAACCGATGTCTATGCCCCGCAGGGCCTGAACGTCGGGATCAACCTCGGCAAGGCGGCCGGCGCCGGGGTTCTCGATCATCTGCACATCCACCTCGTCCCACGCTGGACGGGCGACACGAACTTCATGACCGTCTTTGGCACGGCGCGTGTGCTCCCCGAATCGCTGTCGGAGACCGCGGACCGTCTACGTCCCGTATTCGCTCGCCTCGTGAAGGAGGACACGTCAACCGCGTGAGATGTCGTACTGGAAGAGCCGGTACCCGCCGCGGCTGAATCCGGCGTAAAGCCGCGACTCCACGAGAGCGCAGTGTCCGATCCCGAGCGATGGCACTGGTTGGCTATCGGGCATGCGCAGGCCGGCGCAGCGCTCCTCAATGTGTCCTGTGGTTAGATCGATCGCATGCAGGCCGGCGGTCCGATCCACGAGATAGACCACCGTGCCCTCCCGCGACAGAGTAAGCGCATCGCTGCCATAGCCCCACGCGGTAGTATCCGGGAGCGCCATGGCGGATAGCAGCTCGCCGCGAAGACTCCATGCGTTGAGCACGCCGCCTCGGCAGGCATTCCAGTTCTCGCCGTCTGGATCGCTGTCGCCGCCATCGTATCCAGCCGACAGCACCTGGTCGCGCACCGGGTCGATCGCCAGCCATTGCATGGACTGCGCGATGGCTGTCTTCCAGAGACAACGACCTACGCGCGGTCCCTCGGTCGTGCGCTCGAGAGCGAAGACTCCAACGCGATCGCAGCTCGCCACCGCGAGGAGCTGCAGATGCGGGTCGATTGCAAGGCGGATGACCGTGCCCCAATCCTCGAGCGCATGAACGTAGCCGAGCCGCCGCCGCGCCATGTCTGGCGCCGACGCTCGAGGGGGCGCCACTTGCTCTGAGACAAAGATGCCCGGCCTCGGGGGATCCGCAACGTAGGCCCCGCGAGGGGACGAAACGATCAGGCAGTCGTCGTAGAGAAGGACGCGCTCTGTGTCGCCGAGAAACTGAAGCTCGAAGGCCGGCGCGGGGCGGAAGCCCGGCTGCATACGAGGCGAGGGCCATTCGAAGCACCGGACGTGACCGTAATGATTCTCGACCAGCAGCCACGAGCCGTCGCCGGAGAGTGCAGCTCCGTGTACATCGAGGTCGAGCGTCGAAGGGACGTCCTCACCTGGAAAGATCGTCACATCGTAGCGGCAGATCTGTGCGAAGACTGGCTCGTTCGCGTGAGTCGTGAGTCGCCGGATCTCGAAGTTCCGTCCGACGTTGTCGATGAGCAGCAGGTCACCGAGCGCGACGAGATTGTTGATTCCCGCCGCCCCTGTGTTCGTGAACGTGGACGTGTCGTCCGTTGATATGACGACCCGCGGCACGCCAGCAGCAGCGGGGAGGCCGCCTGTACGAGCCTCGCGCCCTGTCATGTCGCTCCGATGCCAAAACGCTCGAGCGCACGAGCGCTGTACGCGAAGCACAGCTCTTCGCCGGCATCGATGTCCGTCAGGGCCTGTAGGTACACGTCGTGACCCTCAACGACCTTGGCCACGTTGGGCGTCGATGAATGATTGGCCAACGCACCGTATCCGAGGGGGATCAGGACGCAGTCGCCGACGCGATACTTGTGCTCGTCAGCATAACGCGTGCAGCGATCAGCCACGGAGTCCGCCGCGACCAGCACCCCGATGACGGCGAGGCGAGCTCCCGTCTTCAGCGGCGCCCGCGCAAACAGGCCATCACCGGCGCCAGGAATGCTCGACTCGGCGATGTAGAAGCGATCATCATCGTCATTTACGACCATCGACGAAAGCGCGCTTCGTGCCGAGAGAAAACACACCCCTGTGTCTTCTCGCGGGAGACATCATATACGAAAGCGTCCGGCACGGTTGATGCTGCATCACGCCAGGATCGACCGTCCCGCTCGTGCGACCAACGCGCCGCCAGGTACGGCTCCCCACGTCGACTATTACTGACCAACGCAACGCCTCCTTACGACTTCCTAACCTGACGCTTACTCACTGCTTATGACATGGCAGCCGCCTCCCGCTACTGTCCTGATGTCGCGTCGGCAGACGACCGTGCGGCTGGTGAGCACTGCGGCTCGATAGGAAGGCGATGTGCGATGAGCGGACGATGGCGGTGGAGCGTACTAGTGTTGTCGGTGGCCTCGCTGCTGGCCGGGGCGGTCGGCGCTCGGTCCGAGCCGAGGTGTAGCTGGCGAGCTCGGCGAAGCCCGGCAGCTCCGATACGTCGTTGGCATCATCGAGATACACGGCTTGCCTGCCGAAGGCCGGCTCGTGCCGAACCCAGTACAAAACATCGTCTTGACCGAACGACTGGGGCCACACCTCCCTGGGAGAGACGCCCGCCTCTTTGTACTCGTCGATCATCTTCTGAGCGTACGCCTCTCGCGTGAATCCATTGAACGGCATGGTCACGCTCGGCGCCTTGAGCTCCGGCGTCATCTTCACACCAAGCCTCTTGAAGAGCGCGATGCTCTCCTTGTGTGTCAAAAGGTGGCCGCTCGTGGGGCCGGCGTAGAGATCGGTGCTGGTGCTCGGCGTGCCACGCATGAATTCCTCGGGCGTTTGGGCGGCCGGATTGAAGCCGTCCATCTTGCCCGTGAGTTGTTTGAAGTGCGCCAGCGTGATATCGCTCGTACGACATTCGGCCGTGGCTGGCGTGATGACGCTGCCGTCGTGTTCTTGCCCGTTAC
>JBOGIN010000935.1:0-2305 GCA_050742275.1 Vicinamibacteraceae bacterium | reverse complement strand
ACCCCACGAATTTATTCACACGCTCTACAGGCCCCTCGCTATGTGGTTGAAGTCCACTGTTGCGTAACGTGCGACGAGATAGCGGCTGCCGTGTCCATCACGCGGCGGGCGAGCCGCTCGTAGTTCTCGGCATCGACGTCGGTGGTCCGGCCCACCACACTGAGCGCCGCGAGCGGCAGGTCGCCCGCGCCGCGGATGGGCGCCCCGACGCAGCGCATCCCAATCTCTTCCTCCTCGTCATCCAACGCATATCCGCGCCGGCGGACCGTCGCCAGCTCCTCCTTCAGCCGGCGGAGCGATGAGATGGTGTTCTCGTTGTGCCGCAGCAACGGATGCCGCGCGACGATCTCGTCCACGTGATCGTCGGGGAAATACGCGATGATCGCTTTGCCGAGCGCGGTGCAGTGAACGCTGATCCGCTTGCCCACCCAGGTCGCCACGCGAACCGGCTGCGCCGGCTCGAGCTTGTCCAACACCACGACCGACCCTTCCTCGAGCATCCCGAGGTGGACGACGAGCCCGGTGGATTCGGACAGGCGTCGGAGGAACGGATGCGCCTCTTCCCGGAACGCGATCCCGTTCAAGGCGCGGTCCGCCAGCTCTCGAAAGCGAAGGCCGAGCCGAAACGCGCGCGTGCGCCCGTCACGATGGACATAGCCCGCGCGGTCGAGCGTCTGGACAAGATAGTGGACCGAGCTCTTTGGAAGGCCGAGTGCGCGAGCGATCTGGGCTGCCGAGAGGCCGGCGCGCGACTTCGCCAACACCTCCAAGATGGCGAGCGCCCGCTCGAGCGCCGGAACGGCTGGCCCTGTCACAGGCGCACTTTACCTCATGGTTACGGCGTACGGGCACCTGCCGCTACGCCTGATGAGGTGGTGATGACGAGCCTTTCCGCCTTGCAGCCCCTCCATGGTCACGCTAGAATGCCGCCGCAAACAAACAGGACGCTATTTCCAGCATCATGCGATGGTCTAGGCTCGTTCGCCTTCTGTGCGTCTCTTCCCTGGCAGTGTCTGCGACCCACGCGGCACGGCCCACCGCTCAGACATTCAGCGAGCACGTCCGCAGCACGGAGCCGCGTTCGCCGGAGGCCGAGCGGCAAGGCTTCACGCTGCCTGATGGGTTCCGTATCGAGCTCTATGCGTCAGAGCCGGACATCGGCAAGCCGATGAACATCGCATTCGACGCCCAAGGGCGGTTGTGGGTTACTCAATCACACGAGTATCCCCACGCGGCGGAGTCCGGGAAGGGCACCGATCGCATCACCATCCTGGAAGACACGAACGCCGACGGCCGGGCCGATCGCTTCATCCCCTTCGCCAATACGCTCAACATCCCGATCGGCGTGCTGCCCTACAAGGACAACGAAGCCATCGCCTACAGCATCCCGAACGTGTACCACCTCGCCGACACCGATGGCGACGGCCGGGCCGACCAGCAGTCGACGATTCTGGGTCCCTTCGAGCACGAGGATACCCACGGCATGGTCAACAATTTCATGCGCGGATACGACGGCTGGGTCCACGCGTGCCACGGGTTCACGAACGAGTCCACGGTGGCCGGCGCCGACGGCGATTCCGTCCACATGGTGTCTGGGAACACCTTCAGGTTCCGTCCGGACGGCAGCCGGGTGGAGCAGACGACCGTCGGCAGGATCAATCCGTTCGGCTTGGCGTACGACGAGCTCGGCTACCTGTATTCGACCGACTGCCACACGGCGCCGCTCTACCAACTGATTCGAGGCGGCGACTACCCCCAGTGGGGCAGGGAAGAGGGAATGGGCTTTGCCCCGGAGATGCGTCCTCTTGGCAAGGAGGCGACGGCGCTCGCGGGGATTGCCTACTATGCGGACGAGATCTTTCCGGAGGACTATCAGAGCAACTTCTACGTCGGCGACGTCGTTGCGTCGAGAATCTACCGCTATTCGTTCGACTTCAAGGGCTCGACGCCCATCGCGACGCGCGAGGCCGACTTCGTCGTCAGCGACGACGCCTGGTTCAGGCCTGTCGACGTCAAGCTCGGCCCGGACGGCGCGTTGTACGTTGCGGACTTCTACAACCGAATCATCGGGCACTATGAGGTGCCGCTCGGCCACCCCGGCCGGGACAGGAAGCGAGGCCGCATTTGGCGCATCACGTATGAGGGCAACGCGCACGAGGACCGGCCTCCGTTGGCAACGGCGGACGCTGCCGAGCTGATCGCGCTGTTCCGGCACTCGAACCTTGCCGTCCGCCTGATGGCGGCCGACCAGCTCGTGGATCGCCTTGGAGCGGCAACGGCAGCGCCCTTGGCTGCGGCCCTGACC
>JBOGIN010000934.1:0-3282 GCA_050742275.1 Vicinamibacteraceae bacterium | reverse complement strand
TCCCAGGCTCCGGGGGCGTTGCACGGCAGATCGAGCGCCCCGATCCGCGCCTGGACGACGAGTCGGTCGCTCAGGTCTTTCGGTCGGTGGGCGGCGAGATCCGCCGATCCTGGTGCGGGCCGTGCTTCGGTCAAGGTCCGGATGCGCTGACGCGTGGCGAGCGCGCGATTACCTCGTTCAATCGCAACTGGCACAACCGCATGGGTGTCGGCGGCGAAGGATATCTCGCGAGCCCCGCCGTCGTCGCCAGCTCCGCACTCGCCGGCTATATGGCGCCTCCCGAGGAGCTCGGCCTGACCTGGGATGCCGAGCGGTTTGGCGTGTAAAGGGTAGCCCGGCGAAGAACATCAGCCCACCTTGAAGAAGCATCAGAGGAAGAGGTGCTACTTCACGCGCTCGAGCCACTAGCCCTAGCGCCAGAATTCACTTGTGTTGACAATCGTGGGGGCCGCCTTTAGGCGGCCCAGGGCCGGCTGAAGCCAGCCCCTACAGTCAACACAAGTGAATTCTGGGGTTAACGATTGACCTGCTCGAGGGCAAAGCGGGATGCCTTCGCGTATCCCTTCACGATCGCCTCCAGCTCGTCGATCGCGACGACGTCCTCGATGCGGTCGAACCCGTTGGGCGCCCGGCGCTCCACTTCATCGATCACGCGTTCTGGTCCACCAGCGCGGTTCATCCGCACGATCTCTGCCGTCGCCGGCAACCGCTCGTCCTGGTAGGCGCGCAGCGCCGTAATGGGATCGCTGTGCTGGCTGAGATGGGAACCCAACGCCGCCGCATCCAGGACGGCTTGCCCCGCGCCATTCGAGCCCACCGGATACATCGGATGCGCGGCGTCACCGAGGAGGGTCACCCGCTCATGACTCCAGAATGGCAGCGGGTCACGGTCGCACATTGGAAGCTCGTAGAACTCCGGTGTGGCGCCAACGAGACCCTTCACGTCGACGTGTGGCAGCGAGAAGAGCTCCACGTGCGGCAGGAGATCCTCCACGCGGCCGGGGCGAGCCCAATCTTGGCGGCGCGGCGGTGGCGTCGAGCCGTCGCCGATCTTCACACCCACTGCCCAGTTCGTCAGCTTCGCACCGGCCGTGTCCCCCTCGGCAATCGGGTACAGCACCAGCTTGGCACACATTCCACCGGCAATGATCATCGAACGGCCGGTCAAGAACTGCGGCCAGTCGGTGGCGCCGCGCCATGCCATGACGCCGTTCCACCGGGGCGGACCCTCGTCTGGGAACAGCCTTGCACGGACCGTCGAGTGGATACCGTCGGCGCCGACCAGCAGGTCGCCACATGCTGATCCGAGCGCATCGCCGGCTCGGTTGACGAACCTGGCCGTGACGCCGTCAACGTCTTGATGGAAACCGACCAGCCGATGTCCATGGCGCAGCGCCGCGGCGCCGAGCCGCTCGCGCACGGCCTCGTAGAGCACGCCCTGCAGTCGACCGCGGTGGATGGAGAGCTGAGGCACGTCATAGCCAGCCTCCCGTCCGCGCGGCTCGCGCCAGATCTCCTGACCGAAACGGTTGGTGTAAATGAGCTCCGAGGTTTTGATCGCGACCCGCTCCAGCCGGTCACGCAGTCCAAGGCCCGCCAGAGTCTTGATCGCGTGCGGCAAGACGTTGATGCCAACACCGAGCTCGCCCATGGTGTCGCTCTGCTCGAACACCGCGCAGTCGATGCGAGCATCGTGCAAGCACAGCGCCGTGACGAGCCCGCCGATGCCACCGCCACAAATCAAGACCTTCATGGGAGTCAAAAAATGAGCTTCAGCGCGAACTGCAATAGCCGCGGAGGACCTGCCGAAAGGACCTTGCCGAAGTTGGCAGGTCGACGATCTCGCGCCCCGTCACGACCCGCCCGAGCGCGTTGGTCGCTGTATCAACGAGCGGTGCACCACGGCTGACGGTCACCTCCTCCTTCACGGATGACACCTCGAGTTGCACGTTGACACGAACGGTCTGGCTGACATTGACTTGGATCGGCTGCCGTACGAGTGTCGCGAATTGCGGTGCTTCCATGATTACGCTGTACGGGCCGACCGGCAGCAACAGCAGGCGGAAGAAGCCGTCGGATCCCGCCACGGTCTCGCTCGTAAACCCCGTCTCCAGGTGCCGCGCGACGATACGTGCGCCCGGTACGACGCTTGCCGTCTCGTCGGCCACCGCGCCTTCAATGGCTCCTGTCGGATCCTGGGCGTGCGCGCCAGACGCCGCGAGCATGCACAGCAGCAGCGTGGACAAAAATGATCTTGGTCCCATGCATTCCCTTTCGATGTCGTACGGACGACGCCACGCTGGGTGATCCACGAGCTCGAGAATCATTGACTGATCGACGCAGATGTCGCTGTCAGATTCTTTAGGTCGCCGTGCGCGCATTGCCGGAAGGGGGCAAAATATGAGATGCACAAAAGGGGAGCGATGCTGGCAATAATGGTGATCCAGAACGGTGCGAAGGCGCGGCGCGCGATGCTCGTGCTCCACGGCGTGTTCGGCCGAGGGCGCAACTGGGCCTCGGTCGCCAAGCAGGTGGTGGCTCAGCGTTCCGATTGGGCATTGCATCTCGTCGACCTGCGCCTCCACGGGAATTCGCCGGCCATGACGCCGCCGCACACGATATCGGCCGCGGCGTCCGACCTGGTCGCGCTGGCCGAAGCCGAGGGGCTGACCGTTGACGGCGTGCTCGGTCACTCGTTGGGAGGGAAGGTAGCGCTGACACTTGCGGACGGCTGGCGGGATCGTCCGTTACAGGTGTGGCTCATCGACTCGACGCCGGAAGTCCGGCCCGCGTCGGGGGATGCGTGGAACATGCTCGGGCGCGTTCGCTCGCTGCCGCCAGCGTTCGCGTCGCGTGAGGAGGCCATCGCGGCGCTGGAAGCAACGGGCTGCAGCCGCGGCGTGGCCAGTTGGATGGCGACCAATCTGGAAGCCCGCGACGCGGCGCTGGTGTGGCGCCTGGACTTCGACGCGATCGAGTCGCTGCTGCGGGACTTCTTCGCGGCTGACCTCTGGCACGTGCTCGAATCGCCCTCGAGCCGTCACGATATCCACATCGTCAAGGCGGAAGACTCGGAGACGCTGTCGGAGCGTGCGCGGCAGCGAGTCGCCGCCGCGGCGCAGGCAAGCGATCGCGTGCACCTGCATCGCGTCGCTGGCGGGCACTGGCTCAATACGGACAACCCGTCAGCGCTCGTGGAGCTGTTGTCAGACACGCTTCCGAAATAATCACCCAGGGTACGTAGCGCGGGGCCTTCAGAGTGTGAGAAGAAATTCGTGGGGT
>JBOGIN010000933.1:0-2966 GCA_050742275.1 Vicinamibacteraceae bacterium | reverse complement strand
CGGCGCTCCTCCGAGGTGGCGAACAGATTCCGGACATTCTCCTGCGCGTGGAGCCGATCGGTTCTCGCCGACTGCCGAATCTCAATCTGCTGAGCGTGCGCGTCGAGAAACGATTCGGGCTCCCGGGGGGGCAGGATATACTCCTGCGAACGAACGTGTTCAACGCGTTCAACACCACTATCGCGACCGAAATCAACGCTCAGTCCGGGACGAACTTTGGCGTCGTCACGGAGCGGGTGCTACCACGGATCGTGGATTTCCAGCTGCAGTATAGATTCTGACGCCCGGGCCGCTGCGGGATCCGGAGTCCGGGCGCCGGGGCGGGCTCCGGAACCCATTCGGCGCAACGAGAGGAAAGGCTCCGGATTGCTTGCGATGTCTGACGCGCGCCGCACTTGACACGAGCGAAGGCCTGACGGGTGGCAACAAGGAGGATTTGTGCGGAAAACAACTCTGCTCGGGACCGTGTTTGGCTCGGTCGTAGCGTTCGGCCTGATCTCGGGGGCCGAGGTCTGGACGCAGGTCGTTCAGTCGGGGGACAGGGCCGCCGCGCCGACCGGGATGGTCGCGCTACGCACCGGCCGGCTGTTCGATGCCAATGCGGGGACGATTCTGACCAATCAGATCGTGCTCATCCAAGGGGACCGCATCGCTGAAGTCGGTTCCAACGTCCAGATTCCTGCCGGCGTTCACGTCATCGATCTGAGCGGAGCGACCGTGCTTCCGGGCATGATCGACAGCCATGTTCACGTGATGCCGCGCGGGGACCAGTCGCTCCCATACAGAACCTTGCGGGGTATGGAGCAGGCCGAACCTGCTGGGTGGGTTCACTACAGTCATCGACATGAGTGGTCGCCATACGTGGGCGAATATCGATATCAGAAACGCCATCAACCGCGGCCTCCACCAGGGGCCCCGCATGCAAGTTGCCGGGCACGAGATTACGCCCAGAGACCGATCCATGTGGCCCGTGCCATCGTCGGTGGACGGCGAGCCGATTCCTGGAGAGATGTTCATTGCAGGTCCATGGCTGGCCCGGTATCAGGTACGCAAGATCAAGCATTACGGCGCCGGCTGGGTAAAGGTCTACAACACCCAGGACTTCGTGGCCGACGAGTACCAGCACTTCAAGCCCGATGGTTCGATGGTGAACAACCCGTCACTGACGCTCGAAGAGCTGGAAGCGCTCGTCGACGAGGCGCACAGGCGTGAAATGAAAGTGTCATGCCACGCATTCGGAGGAGTCGGCCTCGCGGACTGCGTCACGGCCGGGGTTGACAAGATCGAGCATGGCAACGTGATGACCGACGCGATCGCGAAGATGATGGCGGACAAGAGCATCGCGATCACGTTTACGCTGCAGAACATGATCGACACGCCCGAGGCCGATTTGCCGCGCTCCGGTGGAAAGATCAGCCGTCTGAGCCTGACCATCGACACCATGAAGAAGGTCAAGGCCGCCGGCGTCAACATTGCGTTCGGAAGCGACACGAATCCTCCGAAGCACGGGACGCAAGCCTGGCAGTTCAAGCACTACGCGGAGTGGGGCTTGACCCCGGCGGAAGCGCTGCAGACGGCCTTCATGAACGCGGCCAGGACGCTGAATTTCGGCTGGGCGAACCGGGTCGGCAGCCTGGAGCCGGGCAAGTTCGCCGATGTCATCGCCGTTGCCGGCAACCCGCTTCAGGACATCACGGAGATGGAGAGGGTGAAGTTCGTCATGAAGGGCGGTGTCGTGGTGCGGGACGAGTTGGCCCGGCCGGCCGCAACCATATCGAACGGTCGGTGACGTCTTGAGGCGTTGACCTGCACACGAGACGGCTGTGTCGAGGAGGCACGGACACATGAGACGACGTGAATTTCTCGCGGGACTGGCGGCGGCGGGCAGCGCGTCCCTTGTTGGTTCAGGGCGAGTGGGTGCACAGCAGACGACGCAGCGGGATCCGGGTGACCAGTGGTACTCGAAGCCCCGCCGGTTCAAGTACAGCAAGCCGATCATCGACGCGCACTATCACTGGTACCCGCTCGAGTTCATCGAGGTGATGGTGAAGGAAGGACCAAAGCACGGCGCCACCATCACCGGCCCGGATGAAGAAGGCAGCTACACGGCAAAGCTGCCGGAAGGTGCAGGCTACGCCGGTGGAGGCGGCTCGACGTTCCGCAAGGAGATGCGTGACTTCGACATCATGTTTGCCCAGATGGACGATCGTGATGTCGACATGCAGGTCCTGACAATGACGCACCCGCACCTGAACTGGGCGCCGCCCGAGTTCGGCCTCAGGCTCGCGCAGGTGTACAACGACGCGAACTCCGCGGTGGCCGTGAAGTATCCGAAGCGCCTGATCGGCAGCATCCTCCTGCCGTTCCAGGCTCCGAAGCTTGCGGTGCAGGAAATGGAGCGCGCCGCGAAGCTGCCAGGCATGCGCGGCGTGCAGATGGCCGAGAACATCAACGGCAAGAACCTGCACGAAAAGGAGCTCTGGCCGGTGTACGAGGCGGCCGAGGCGCTGAACCTGCCGATCCTCCTGAAGAACATCAACCCGATGCACTTCCGGCTCGAGGAAGAAGAGTTCTCGATGACCAACTACCTCGGCAACCCGTTCGAGGCGACGATGGCGTGCACGGCGCTGATGATGGGGGGCGTTCTGGATGCGTTCCCGAAGCTCGACTTCTACCTGCCGCACGCCGGCGGCTTTTTCGCCTTCGTGACGCCGCGAATCGATCACGCGATGCGCCGGAATCGCAAGGGCGCAGCGTTCAAGAACATGAAGCAGCCGCTCGCGAGCGACTACCGCCGTCGTTTTCACTACGACCTGATCATGCACAGCCCTGAGTTGATGCGGTATCTGATCGATCTCGTCGGGGCGGACCGCGTCACGTCCGGCACGGACTATCCGCAGGGCATGGCGGTGATGCAGCCGGTGGACTACGTTGAGGCAATACCGGGGATCACTCAGCGCGAAGCC
>JBOGIN010000932.1:0-3883 GCA_050742275.1 Vicinamibacteraceae bacterium | reverse complement strand
GTTGCGGTCGACGAGGTCGCTTTGCAGCGCCCGCAGGCCGGACAACTGCCTCGTGATGTACCAGGAGTATGCGACGACCGCAGACAAGGTGATGATGAGGCCCAGGAGGAGGCCCACGGTTGCCGATCGGCCACGTGCAGCCGGGCGTGTCACAGCCGGCAGGATAACACCAGCGCAGCGTTCCTCGAGCCTCGCCTACCGGAAGGGCGGCGGGTCGAAGACGGTCATGATCTCGCGCACCATCTCGTCGCGCGACGCGAAGCGCGTCTCGTCGTAGCAGCCGAGCGGATTCTCCGGAGCGTTGACCAGGCACCGGTTGCAGTACGTGCAGGGGACCGGAGGGTGGTCTGCCCCGCTCTTGAACAGCTCGACGAGATTGTTGGTGGCGACGAGCGGTCTCGCGATACTGACCGCATCGCACGCGCCGGTCGTGAGCGCCGCCCTGATCACTGGCGCGTCCTGAAAGCCACCCGTGCAAATCACCGGAATAGTCACCACGTCCTTGATGGCGCGCGCGTCCGGCAGATTGATGCCCTGAACCTTGTCGCGATCGCCGCGCGCCCGCTCCCAGCGGCGCTGAAAGACGGCGCTCGTCAGGCGCCCACGGAGCAGCAGGTAGTTCCGCAATGCGAGCGTGCCGCTCGAGATGAGCGTGTCGTAGGTCTTGATCAGCTCGTCCAACGGGAAGTCGCCCGCGGGGTTGCGCGGGTGTGGAAAGAAGCTGCCGGTCGACACGTGGAGCGCATCGACGCCCGCGGCCTCCAGCCACTGACAGACCTTCTTCGACTCGGCGATGGTGTTGCCGCGCTTCTCCTTCCCGAGGAGCGCGTCGTTGTGCTCGGTGGCGCTGATCTTGACCTGCAGGTGAAAGTCGGCGCCTACCTGCATCCGTATCGCGCGCACGACATCCAGCAGGAAGCGTGCCCGGTTCTCCAGCGCGCCGCCGTACTCGTCCTCGCGGTCGTTGATCGCGGAGCTCAGAAACTGCGTGAACAGGTACCCGTTGGCCGCATGCAGCTCGACCCCGTCGAGCCCCGCCTCACGCGCCCGCCGCGCGCCGTCGGCGAACGCCTGCACCGTGTCGCGAATCTGCGCGAGCGTCATGCGCTCGCACTCGAACCCGTGCAGCGGGTCGGGCGCGTCCGTCGAGCTGAGCCCCAAGTGGAACTCGATGCCTGGCACGTCCCGCTGCCGGCCGGCATGGCTCAACTGCAGGATGAACGTGCAGTCGTGCGCATGCACCTGGCGTCCGAGCGCCCGCCAGAATGGGATTCTGTCGTCGCTGCTGATCGTGGCGTAATTCGGGACGATGCGTCCGCGGATCGTCACCGGCACGAACGACGAGACAATGGCGCCGACGCCGCCCCGCGCGAACTTCAGCTCCCAGTTGATGCGCGTCTGCGTGCCGGTCCCGTCGTAGTTGTCGAACCGGCCGGAGATGTTCGACCGCAGGATACGATTCTTGATCGTCAGGTGGCGGAACGCGAGCGGCTCGAAGATCGGGTCGGCTGGCACGGCTACAGTGAGAAACGTCGCGGGATATCCCAGCGAACGTCCGCCGGGTAAACCTTCGGCCCGCGCTCTCCGTCCAACCCCGTGACGGAAACACGAGGAGACTCGAGCGATGCATATATCCTGCCTTCTTGCGCTGTCCTGTTTGCTGCTCCCCCTGACCCCCTCGGCGCCCCTGGAAACGGCGCTGCCCCTGGAAATGGCGCTGCCGGCTCAGCCTACCGCCGAAGAGGACCCCTGCGCGGAGGTGCGCGACTGGGACGATGACGGGGCCCGGCACTGCGAGACCCGGCAGGAGACCCTCCCGGCAGGGCCGCTGGCGGTCGACGCCGGCGCGAACGGCGGCATTCAGGTGGAAGGGTGGGATCAGACCGGCATCCAGGTTGTGGCCATCGTCACGACGCATGCCGAGTCCGAGGAACGGGCGCGCGCGCTCGCCTCCCAGGTTGAATTACAGACCGCCGGCAACCGTGTTCTGGCCAACGGGCCGAGCGGCCTGGATGACGAGGGGTGGTCGGTCAGCTACCGCATCCGGGTGCCGCGCCAGAACGACCTCGATCTCGATGCCAACAACGGCGGCATCTCCATTACCGGGGTCGGCGGCACGATTCAATTCAAGACACAGAACGGCGGCGTGCACCTCGTCGACCTCTCCGGCTCCGTGCGCGGCCGCGCGCAGAACGGCGGTCTGAACGTCTCGTTGGTCGGTCAGACATGGGACGGTGAGGGTCTCGATGTCGAGACCACCAACGGTGGGATCATGCTGGCGATTCCCGAGGCGTACAACGCACAGCTGGAGACCCGCACGGAACGGCGGCGTTCGCACCGACCTGCCGATGACCGTGCAGGGCGAGCTCAACACCCGGCACGGCTTGACCACGACGCTTGGCGCGGGTGGCACGCCGCTGCGTCTCAGGACCACGAACGGCGGGGTCAACATCAAGCGGCGGTGAGCAATGATCGGACGGAGCGCCACGCACTCCATCGGCCCGATAGCGTCTGCGCCCCGTCGCGATCATTGCGGCAGCGGACGAGTCCAACCGTGGCAAAAGAGCTTCATGACCACCTCCCAGCCTTGCGACGTTCATCCGATAGCCACGCTCCTCATGGTGTCTCACTGGCCTCATCCGGCGTCCACACCAGCAGGTCGCCAGGTTGACACTTCAGTTCGCGGCAGAGCGCGTCCAGTGTCGAGAAGCGAATCGCCCGGGCCTTGTTCGTTTTGAGGATGGAGAGGTTGGCGAGCGTGAGATCGACGCGCGACGCCAGCTCGGTCAGGGTCATGCGGCGATCGAGCATCAGATGATCCAGTTTGACGCGGATGGGCATGCGGGTTCTCAGACGGTCAGCGACTGATCTTCGTCGAGCCGCGTGCCGGTCCGGAACACCTCAGCGAGCACCAGCAGGATCAGCGCGCTGACGATCGCGCGCGCGTCGATGCGCGGCGACGCCGTCAAGGTCAGGTTGTCAGCGGAGAAGTGTGCGGCCACATACGCGTGCGCCGCGTAGACGACGGCAGCGCGCGACACTTCCGCGAGCACGAATGCGAGTACGAGCCGGCGGATGCGCACGGCGTTCCGGGGCGTAAATGGCTGTCGGTCGCGGACTGAGCGGCACAGCGCGGCGAGCTCCGCAAGGATCCAGAGCGTGAGCCCGACCATTACAGCCGCGGCGGCCACCGCGAGCCAGGCTCGAGCCGGCGTGGTGAGCCGGAGCGTGCCGCGGGCGTGCTCGATCGTGCCGCTGTTGCGGCGATCCAGGGAGGTCACATGCGCGGCGCCGGCGTCGAGCTCGAACGCAACCGGCAGCACCATCTGCGCCGCGCTCCCGGCCATGAAGATCCCCTCGCCATTGGGCCCGATCTGCACACCCACGTCCAGGCCCCGCGCCAGCATCAAGGGGACCAGCAGGGTAGATGCCACGAGAACCCACCACCACAGCACCGTGAACAGTGCCGCCAGACCTTTTGCGACAGCCCGCGGGCTCGGCGAGTGCATGACAGATCAAGAAATACGATAAATACTTATCGTTTGTCAATAAGTACTGGGCACGTCAACGAACGCGTCGTCCAGCTCGGTCGCCGGCACATCCGGCCCTGCAGCAGCCTATCGCTGCCAGGCTTGCGAAGATCCCGTCGCGGGTCTTGAAGGGCGTTAGTCTCGCTGAGCGACCGAGAGTTGCGAAACGGCAAGGCGAACACGCACGCGTCCGAGCACCCACAACCCATCGCCGCGTGGATGGCGGCGGACGCGTAGACGTTCGTCACCGACTATCCAATTCCAGCACAACTCCGCCAAGCAGGGACCTGACGATGGAGCCGGCCCGGCCGATGGCGTTGGCCCAGCTGACGCCGGTCGGACGGTAGGGGTCG
>JBOGIN010000931.1:0-5614 GCA_050742275.1 Vicinamibacteraceae bacterium | reverse complement strand
GTCGACGACGTGACCTTCAGGTTACTCTTTCTTGGCATCGTCGGCTCGCTTCTTCAATTTGACGCCAGAGCTCGCTGAACCGAACAACCTGGGGAGGGAACAGAGCTTTAAGAATTTTAATGCTTTGACTACGCTTTCCATATGCCCCGGACGCCCAATGAAGGACCTCGAACTCGTCGAGCCGCGCTTTTCCAAGATTGGCGCGGTTTGTCGTCTCTTGCCCTCACCCCGTCGCTGTGAGCTCCTTCGCAGCCGTCATGCGGGCTGCGAGCGTGGCCAATTCACCACGCGGGCGACCCACTATGCGCAAGAGGCTGGCCATCGACGCGCGGTCGGCCTCGTGTTGCTCGCACTGGCGCCGGTACGTTCGCCGGGTCTTTGTGCACACCAGGGTCTGCGGCGAGCCGTGCCGCTCAGTCACGTGCGTCATGTCCAGCCCGCGACGGTCGATCTGCTGGTGCAGGTGCTGGCGTCGCTCCTTGCGCACACGGAACCGATGCACCTCGGCCACCGGATCGCGGGCGAACGCTTGCAGCTCGCGACAGTCGTCACACGTGCAGGAGATCTTCACATCCTGCCGCCAGTGCTTCGGCGGCGGGGGCGGCACTTCGCTGCGGCTCAGCAGGAATTGAGCGGCATGCGTCCACAAACAGGTCGCCTCAGGGTCGAGAGCCAATTCGTTTCGCCGACGCGCTTGCAACGCTTCCAGCGCGGGTACCACCACGGCGTCAGGACGAAACGCGGCTGGATTCGCGGTGATCGCGGCGGCAGCCTCCGCGCGGAGCCTCGCCGCGTTCAACGCACGCCACCCTTCCAGGAGGTCGACGACCATCGTGGCGTCGACGGGCTTCGCCTGTTGTGGGCGCGACCAGTCGCGCCGCACGCGAGACGCTGACGCCTGTCTCAGGTGCGGCAGGGCCTCGACGATGGCTGCCGCCAGGTCGCCGAGCGCCACCCTCCACCCCGCATTCAGCCTTCCCAGGTGATTGACGGTGCAGTTCAACAAGTTCACACACGCACCGGGAGACAGGCGCATGTGTTCGCGGGCCAGATGAGCGAGGAGTTTGCCGGCCGCGGTCGCTCCAAGCTGCGGCGCTGCCACGGCGAGCGCGTCATTTTCGCTGCCGTCATACTCCCGTGTCACGACGCCGCGGACGAACCGCTCCAGCAACCGTACGTCGCCGAGCTTGCCGAGCAAATGCACCATCTCGTCGCGACGAGGCACCGTGGCGAATACGGCAGACGCTCGAGAGCCAGGTGAGGCTTCCCAGACCTCAACGATGCGCCGGGCGACGGTGACCACCGAGGCGCGCTCCCCGCGACCGTCAGCCGTGAGGCACGCGGCGATTCGCTCGTCCAGGTACGGCAACGCTGCACCCGGCCCTGCCTGTAGGAGCACGTCGACAAACCGGCTACGCGGCCACACGACCAGCGCCGCGCGGTGGTATGCCCGCTCGAAGCTCGCGCCTTCGTTTCCAGTGGCTTCCGTCACCCGCTGCGCATCAGGCGGCTCCTCGTCCAACGCGCCGGCGGGGAGCACTTCGCCGTCCTCGAGTGGCAGCTTGCCAAAACCCAGTGCGCGATCGTCCAGGCCCATCCAGTGATCCACGTAGCGCCAGCCGTTGGACACCTCGATCACGTCGAAGGCGTCGCTCTCGGCATCCTCATCGTCCACGTCTTCCTCATCGTCGTGGCTGCGCCAGCGCGAACGTCGGTACGCATACGGATCGTCGGTGAGCTCGGCCGAGCCGTATTCCTCGATGTGCACGATCCCCAGGTGCACGGCACATCCGGCGCGCTCCGCCGCCCGACGAAGCACGTGTGCCCGCGCGGCATCTGCGCCCTTCAAGCCCGCGAACGAGAGGCCAGCCGGGCTGTAGTGATGGTCCAGGAGCCAGGTGAGCTTTGCAGGCGCGCCCGCCGCCGCGAACGCGTCTTCGAGAGCCCTTGCGAGAGCCGCCGCTTCGGCCTAATAGAGTGGCGCGGTGAGCGAGCGCCGTTTCTTCCCGGTTCGTGGCTGCACCAGGTTGTATACCAGGCACACACGGTTGCCGGACGTGATGGGCCTCGCCTCGTGCTCACAATCGGCGTAGAACGCTGCGAACGTCAGCTCCGACACCTCCGTGGTGCTCAGGTTCGCCGAGATCTCTCGACCGGCGTGTCGGAGAATAAGGTCACCGCCGCGATGCGCCGACGGCAATACGACCACCAGCGTCCCGAACATCCCTTCAACCTTCTCCGTGTCACGATGGGCTTTGAAGAATCCGCCTTTGTCGTAGACCAACAGCTTGTACAGCTCGGCCGACACCTTGGTGTCGCCGCAGCCCAACCCGTGGGTGACGGTGGACAGGATGTGTTGGAAGGTACGCCCCCACGAGCGCCCACCGACACGCACGCGGTCAGGCGACACCTGCCACACCTTGCGCACGGATTCGTCGACGATCGTATCTCGGCCGCGCCCGTAGGGCGCCCGCACGGCCTGTTGAATGAGCTGTCGCACCTGTCCGAGAGGAACGGGAAACGACAGCACACGCACACCGTCGACTTCCACGCGCGGCATCGCTGTGTCGTGCGCGCCATGCACGAAGAAATCCCCAGGCCGTCGCACGCCGGAGAGCACGGCCTCCAGCGGCGTCAACTGGAGATTGTAGGGTACCGCAATGCCATCATCCGCCATGCCCGACAGCCTACGTTAACGAGCGGTGACGAACAAGCCAGAACCTTCCGGTCGTGCCACATCCCACGTTGTTGGAAGAGGTACGAGTCACGCTCCTGGCGGACCTTGCGATGTTCGAGACCAGACCGGTGCCCGAGCGGAAGGAGCGGTGGGCCGTACGCCCGGGGTACGAAGGTATTGAGCACGCGCAGGTCGTGGTCGCCAAACATTCGACACGCGAGTGAGAGAAGCGGTGCCTCGCGACTGCTCGACGAGCTCGAGCGGCTCAGGCAGGAGAAGGATCTCTTCGATGATGTGGTCGGCTGGAGGGGGACCAGAGTGCCAATCACGGCCGTCGCCGCGAACCTGTCGAAATCGGCAGGATCCCGGTACCAGGAAAGTCCTTGCCAGGCTCAGACGGGCCGTGCGCACGGCGTCCGACATGGGTGGTGTGCCTCCGGAGGTCTCCGCCCCGTGATCCACATGCCGCCGCGAGGACCAGCCGCGTACGAGCTTCTGGCGAAGATAGCAACCCTGCCCATCCGGATCCTGTCCTCAGAAGCGACCGAGGATCCGGCGTTTTCATCCCACCGGCTGCGCTGCAAGATCCTCCGAGACGATGTCGAGGAGGGCGCGCTGGCGCTCATCTTCGCGCTCGCAGTGCTCTCGTTCCATGACGCCCGGCCGCGTGGCGCCTCGGCGATTGATTACGCCCAACAGGATGAGTGGACGCTCGACGATCTGTGTCAACACATGCGCTTCTGGCAGGGAGCGCTCATGCTGGACACGGACTATGTGCGTGGCCGGATGATGAAGACGCGCGTAATGGTGTGGCCGAACGGCGTCGTTGAGATCCGCACGACCAACCGGCATCAGATGGCGACGCGGTGGGTCGAGACCCTCAAGGGGAAGAAGCACCTACGCCTCGTGTCCGGCGACGCCACCTCACCCACCCTGAGCCCGGGCGGCAGCAATCCATGATGCTGTTGCAATTCCCGCTTCTCCATACGTGCGCGGGTCGCCGACATTCAAGGTCGCCGAAGACCTTGCCGCGCCGAGCGGTCGTCTTCATGCGGACACAGCCAAGGACGGGATGCGGTTGCGTTTAGGTTGCGCTTTGGCGCAACCAGTCGACTGTGAGCCTGCCGTCATACAGGATGCCAAGCGATATCAAATCAATGGCTTGCGGCACTCGCTTCGCTCAACCCGCAGATTAGATGTTGGCAGTGGCTGCCGTGGAGGTAAGAACCCCGTAGCGCTAAGTTGTTGAATGTATTGCTGGTGAGCCGCGAAGGACTCGGGCAGAGCGGCGCGGCCGAGGGGCGCGGCACGAGCGGAGGAACTCGGGGCAAGCCAGCTCGAATGGAATGAGAGCTGGTGAGCCGCGAAGGACTCGAACCTTCAACCCGCAGATTAAGAGTCGTTCCAGACGCTCGAAATAACGGCGATGTGTGAACGATTTCATCGCACTGGTATGCAGATCGCGGCAACTGGTGGCCATGTCCTGCAACCCTGACGCAACCAGATTGACCCCTTGACTGAAGGGCGATTGGGCGATGTGCGCTGCAGGATGTCGATCGTGCCACTTGCTTCTAAGGAAACGCGGATTTATTCGTACGAATCGCTCGCGACGCGAAGCATGGGCGTGGGAGAATGGGTACTTGATGAATGACGCGGAGCAAAGGGTGGCATGAAGAAACCGGGGAGCTTCAGTGAAGTCGAGTACGCGGCGAAGAAGAAGCTGACGCGGCGTGACCTGTTCTTGGCGAAGATGGAGACGGTCGTGCCCTTCGCGAGACTGGTGGCGGTGATCGAGCCGCACTACCCGACAGCGGGCCGGCGCGGTCGCCCGCCGATCGGCATCGAGCGCATGCTGCGCATGTACTTTGTGCAGCAGTGGTATGGATTGGCCGACGAGGCGGTCGAAGACGCGCTCTACGACAGTCAGGCGCTGCGGCGCTTCTGCGGCATCGATCTTGGCGTCGAGTCGGTACCGGATGCCACGACGCTGATGAAGTTCCGCCACCTGCTGGAAGCGCACGATCTGACGCAGGCGATGCTGGCGGAGATCAACGCGCTGCTCAAGGAGAAGAACCTGTTGATGAGCCAGGGCACCTTGGTCGATGCCACCCTGATCGGCGCGCCGCCCTCGACGAAGAACCGGGATCGCGGCCGTGATCCGGACATGCACCAAACCAAGAAGGGTAACCAGTGGTACTTCGGTATGAAATGTCACATCGGCGCGGATGACGCCTCGGGTCTGGTGCATACGGTGGTGAGCACCGCAGCGAACGTCAGCGACATCAGCCAGATGGCGGCGCTGCTCACGGGTGAAGAAACGCGTGTCGGAGCGGATGCCGGCTACGTCGGCGTCGAGAAGCGCGGCGAGGTGAAGGCGAAGCTGGCCGAGACAGGACAGGTGATCGAATGGCACATCGCGCGCCGCAGGAAGCCGATCCGCGAGATGGCCGAAGGCTGGCAGAAAGATCTGCTCTTGGCGGCCGAGAAACTGAAGGCCCGCATCCGAGCGCGTGTCGAGCACCCGTTCCATGTCGTCAAGAACATCTTCAAGCACAAGAAGGCGCGTTACCGGGGGCTGGCCAAGAACCACGCACAGATGGTGATGCTCTTCGGCTTGGGCAACTTGTACCTTGCCAGGGGGAAGTTGTGCCCGTAAGTGCCAGAAATGCCTGCACCGGGGCGCAACAACGGCTCTGGATGTGCAAGAACCGCCCCGAACGATGAGTTTGTAGCGGTCGACGAGACGACAACGCGGCCATTCGCCATCGTCATCCCTTCATTCGGGCCCAACGTGAATTGTTCTGCGTTTCCCTAGTGTCCTGGAACAGTGATTCGCGCAATAAGTCATTAGCCATGAATCGCCACGGTGCGCTGGGCGAACCTCGCGATACTTGCCAGGATGTCATCGGCGGATTTGGTCCAGACATACGGCGTCGG
>JBOGIN010000930.1:0-5728 GCA_050742275.1 Vicinamibacteraceae bacterium | reverse complement strand
CTATCATACAAGGCATGGCGTGCTTATCAGAGTTTTGCTGCGCACGTACGGAATGGCTGATCGAAACGATCGAGCAGCTCGCATCCATTGAGTCGCCGAGCATCGACAAGACGGCTGCTGATTGCTGCGCGCGCCAGCTCGTGACCCAGCTTCGCCAGCTCGGCGCCGACGTCAACACGATCGCCCAGCAGGCCGTGGGCGACATCGTGATTGGGGACTTCGGGACCGGCGCCCGACAAGTGCTGCTGCTGGGCCATTACGACACCGTGTGGCCGATCGGGACGCTGAAACACATGCCGGTTGAGCGGCGCGAGGGGCGCTTGTTTGGTCCCGGCGTGCTCGACATGAAGGCGGGGCTTGGTATTGCCATGCTCGCGGCGTCGGCGGCGGTCCAGTGTGGCGCCGCCCCGGAGACGCGGCTGCGGTTGTTGATCACGAGTGACGAGGAGATTGGCAGCGGCGCGTCTCGAGCGCTCATCGAGCGCGAGGCACGAGAGAGCGTTGCGGTGCTGGTCCTCGAGCCGTCCCTCCCGGGCGGCGCTCTCAAAACGAGCCGTAATGGTGTTGGTGAGTTCGTCATCGAGGTCGCAGGTGTGGCGGCACACGCGGGCGTGGATCCAAATGCCGGCGCGAGCGCGATCACCGAGCTTGCACATCAGATTCTCTCGCTGCAGCGCCTTGCGGATCCGTCGTGCGGCACGACGATCAACGTCGGTGTGATCGAAGGGGGGACGCGTGTGAACGTGGTCGCCGAACGCGCTCGAGCCGTGGTCGACGTGCGCGTGACGACCCTGGCGGAAGCGGAGCGGGTGAGCCGCGTCCTTGCGGGCCTGGTTGGCTCGGTGCCTGGCACCACGATCACCGTTCGTGGCGGCTTCAATCGCCCCCCGATGGAGCGCGGACCGCACATCGCGGAAATCTTTGCCACGGCTTCCGACGCTGCATCCGAGCTCGGGATCGACTTGACCGAGGGCTCGACCGGCGGCGCATCGGATGGCAACTTCACGGCGGCGCTGGGTGTTCCCACGCTGGACGGGCTCGGCGCCGTGGGTGAGGGGCCTCACGCCCGGCACGAGCATGTCATCGTGGACCGATTGGTGCCGCGGGCTGCGCTAGTGGCGGCGGTGATTGCACGAGTGGCCCACGCTCACGGACGGCTGCGATAGCCCGACGCGTGTTCCTACCTACATAGGTGGTGACGCGCTCCGCGAATGTTTCTAGAGTGGAGCGCGTGTCCGACGTGCCTGTCGATCTCACCTTCACACGCTCGCGGACGTGCTGCCGCGGTCGGTCAATGCCAGAAAGGGGAGCCTGGATGTGCTCATGGCGCGCTGCCGTTCTCGCGCTCTTCACGCTGACGGTCATGGTCGTGACCGCGCAGCCGGGCTCCGCGCAGGCGGCAGCGCCCACCTTCGATCCTCCAGTGAGCTACCCAGCGGGCGAGGAACCCCAATCGATTGCTATCGCCGACTTCGACCAAGACGGCCGCCTCGACCTCGCTGTTGCCAATAGGGCCTCCGACGACGTCTCGGTGTTCCTCGGAACCGACGAAGGACTCTTCGGCCCGGCCACGAGCTACGCAGCTGGCGTCCGGCCGGAGGCCATCGCCACGGCCGACGTCAACGGCGACGGCGATCCCGACCTTGCCATCGGTAACGGGGGCGGCAACTCCCCTTTGGAAGACGACGCGACCGTGTCGGTGCTTGTCGGTGGACCGGGCGGGAGCTTCGGCGATCCAGTCACCTATCCGCTCGACGGTCTGAGCGCCAAGGCGATCACCACGGGGGACTTTAACGGGGATGGAGACCCGGACATCGCGGTGATCACTGTCGAATATGGTGGCCAGGTCAGCCAGGTGTGGATCTTTCCGGGTGGCGCGGGCGCGTCATTCGGGCCTCCTCTCGACTACGCGTTCAATGGATTCGGCGCCTCCATCGCTTCTGCTGACTTCAATGGCGACGATCAGCCAGACCTCGTGCTCGGAATCTCGCTTCAACCGGAGGTAGCGGTGCTTCTCAGCGAACCTGGCGGCACGTTCACCTCGCCGGTCACTTTCCCGACGGCGAGCACGAGTAGCATCGCTCCGATCGCCGTTGGCGACCTCAACAGCGACGGCAACCTTGACCTCGTGGTCGCCGGCGATTTCGACGTGAGCGTCTTGTCGGGTGTTGGAGGTGGGGTGTTTGATGCAGCGATATCCTACGCGACCGGCGTGTGGCAACCCACGTCGATCGCGGTCCACGACTTCAACGATGATGAAGATCCCGACCTGGTGGTCGTTGGGTGGAACCCGACCGGTGGGGCGCTGCTGCTCGGCGCCACCGACGGCAGCGTCTCCGCACCCATCCCGTTCGATACGGGGGGCAACCTATCCGACGTGGTGATCGCCGACTTCGACGGCGACGTTGACGGTGACCTCGCCGCAGCCAATCACAGCCCCGATGGCATGACCGTCATCGTCAACAGCACGCCCCTCGCCACCGTGACCACCGTCGCGACATCGGTGAACCCGGCGGTGTTCGGTCAGAGTGTGACGTTCACCGCCACGGTGACGGCGGCGTTTGGTCACGAGACACCGACGGGTGACGTGACGTTCCTCGTGGGGGACGCGGAGCTCCGCACCGTCCCGCTGAACCAGGGTTCGGCCTCGGTCACCGCGATAGGGTTCGGTGTTGGTGATCACACGATCACCGCCCAGTACTCGGGAGCGGCCGGGTTCGAGCCGTCGAAGGGACAGGTGATGCAGACCGTGGTGCGGGCAAGCACGACGACGACACTCATGTCGTCGCCGAATCCGTCTGCGTTGGGCAAGTCCGTCACCTTCACCGCAACCGTGTCGGTGGTTCCACCAGGCGGCGGAGAGCCGACCGGGACCGTTACGTTCTACGACGGCGGCGAGGCGCTGGCCACAGCCACCGTCGACGACAATCAGGCGTCCTTCAGCACTGATGCCCTGGCGTCGGGCGTGCGTGCCATCATCGCCGCCTACTCGGGCGACGCCAACTTCAACCCATCCGTCGGCCAACGTACGCAAACGATCACGCACACGCTCACGTTCTTCTTGCACGGCAACGATATTCCGGGAACGGCCGGCGGCTTCACGATGAACCAAACGTCGGGACCGGGGCAGACCGTGACGCTCAATCTTCTAAGTGTCCCGAGCTGGTTCACCGAGCCCATCGTCACTGGGACGTTCCTGGTGGGCGCCACGTTTCAGCTCGTCATGCCGTGCACACTCGGCCTCGGGGTCGCCAGGACCCTCCGTGTCATGGCGACCAATCCGGCTGGTGGCGACGAGTCCCTCCTCGGTGAGGTCACGCAAGGGCTCAGCGTCTGCCTCGGACAGGAAACAATCACGATTCCCGTGACCACGCCGGTGAGGCTGACCAACCATCGCTTGAAGCTCACCCTCTCGTCGGCTGTGAGCCTCAATGTCAATCTCAAGATGGGGAATCACACCTTCCTGGAGGCGACGAACTTTGTCGGCTCACCGTGAAGGTGACGAGTGTCGGGATAGCGTGACGCGTTACCCTCACCCCCTCCCGCGCCGCCGTCGGCCAACCTCCAGACGATCGACCATTTGCGACTCGATGTAGTCGATGTCGATCTCGACGCCGATGCCGAGGCCGGCAGGCACATCGACGGTCCCATCGGGCGCCACGTCGATAGGCTGTGCCAATACGTCGCGCGCATAGTAGCGGCGACTGGCGGAGATGTCGCCGGGCAGCGTAAAGCCTGGCAGGCTGGCGAGGGCCAGGTTGTGCGCCCGCCCGATGCCTGTCTCGAGCATGCCGCCGCACCAGACCGGCACGCCTCGGGCAGCGCACAGGTCATGGATGGCGAGCGCCTCGGCGTAGCCGCCGACGCGGCCTACTTTGATGTTGACGATGCGGCAGCTTCCGAGCTCCAGCGCGTGCTGCGCCATCCGTCGATTCGTGATGCTTTCGTCCAGGCAGAGGTCGGTGCTCAACCGGCGTTGGAGCGCCGCGTGATCGACCAGATCATCGTGTGCCAGCGGTTGCTCGATCATCAGCAGGCGGTGCGCGTCGAGCGCGGCCAGGTGATCCGCATCGGCGAGCGTGTACGCGGCATTGGCATCCACCGAAAGCAGGATGTCCGGGAACCGAGCGCGGAGCGCCGCCACGACATCGACGTCCCACCCTGGCTTGATCTTCACCTTGATCCGTCGATAGCCTTGCTCTCGGTGTTGCGCGACCAGATCGGCCAGCAAGTCGACCGTCGCCTCGATGCCGAGGCTCACGCCCACGTCCACGCGCGATCGAACGCCACCAAGGATCTGGGCCACCGACTGGCCGCCGGCGCGCGCCATGAGGTCGACCCACGCCAGCTCCAGCCCCGCACGCGCCATCGGGTGACCTCGAAAGCGCCGCAGCACGGCGCCGAAGTCGTCGAGCGTCCGAAGTGGAGCACCCAGCAGCGCAGGCGCGAAATGCTCTTCGACCATCAGACAGGCGGTGCGAACCGTCTCGTAGTTGAAGAGCGGCTCTTCCAAGGCAACGATCTCGCCCCACCCTGTGACGCCGTCCGCGTGAAGCAAGACGAGTGGAACCAGCCGAGAGGCGATTGATCCAAAGCTGGTCTCGAACGGCCGAACGAGCTCGAGGCGAAGCAGGCGGAGCTCGATTCGGTCGATCGTCAAAGGCGTGGACAGCGCAAGCGAGCGAGCGGCAGCAGCAGCGGCGGTGACGGGCATGTCTCTCCGTGTGGCGGGTGAAGTCCACGCCATACGTTGACACACTGTAGCTCAGGAAACAGGAAACGGGAAACAGGAAACAGCGATCCGGTCGTCAAGGATCCATGCGACGGGGATGAGTACAATTGAGAGGCAAGGGCTCGGTTTGCTATGGAGAATACCCGAGAAGTGGCGGCGTGCCATCCGGCCGTCGAGTTTCGCGTGCTCGCCACCGTCGAGGAGCTCTCGCAGGTCAGCGCGCTGGAGCGAGGGGTCTGGCGCTATGCCGATGTCGATTTGATTCCGGTGACGATGCTCGTCGCGACGATCAAGTGCGGCGCGCTGGTGCTGGGAGCGTTCGACGAGGAGCGCATCGTCGGGTTCGCGTACTCGATGCCGGGACGCCGCCTGGGCCGCTGGATCCACTGGTCGCACATGCTGGGGGTCTCTCCTGCATATCGCAGCGTGGGACTCGGGCATCGCCTCAAGCTGGAACAGCGTCGTCTGGTCGCGGAGGCAGGATTTGCCGAGATCCACTGGACCTTCGATCCCCTGCAAGTGGCGAACGCCCACCTCAATTTGAACAAGCTTGGCGCGGTGGCCGCCGAGTTCGTCGAGAACGCGTACGGCGAATCGACGAGCCCGCTGCATCGCGGTACTCCAACCGACCGCCTCATCGTGCATTGGCAGGCCACAGGCGAGCGCGTGGCGCCCTACACTGCGGATGAGCGAGAGGTCCATGACGTTCCAGAACTGAACCCGGTGCACATCGATGGAGGATGGCCGATGTGTGAGGAGCTGTCAGACGTCCCGCTGGGAGCCGATCGCTTGGCGGTGTCCGTACCGGATGACTTCTCACGAATGCTGGTGGAGGCGCCGGAGCGCGCGCTCCGCTGGCGTCTGACGACGCGTCCTCTCTTCGCGCGGATCCTTGGTGCCGGCTACCGCGGTGTCCGGTTGGTGCGGCAACCTGACGTACGCGCCGCTCGGTACCTGTTCGTGTCCGGTCACGGGCGGGGTCGGACTATGTAGCGC
>JBOGIN010000929.1:0-2874 GCA_050742275.1 Vicinamibacteraceae bacterium | reverse complement strand
GTAGACGGCCTCGAACGGGGTGCGCAGGCGCATACCGGCTCCGGGAGCATCCGCATTTCGAACGTCGCTGGCCGCGTCCGCGCCGACACAGGCTCTGGCAGTGTGACGCTTGACGCAATAGGGCAGGGCGCGTACGCGTCGACCGGCAGCGGCTCAATCGACGCCCGCGGCGTTGGGAGCGATCTGGATGCGTCGACCGGGAGCGGCCGGATCGTTGCCTCCCTCGAGGGCAGGGGCGCCGTGCGGGCGCATACGGGATCAGGCTCGATTGACATCTCGGGCGTCAATGGCGCCGCCGAGATCAACTCCGCCAGCGGCGGGATCCGTGTCGATGGCGACCCAACCGGCGACTGGCGGATTGATGCCGCTTCGGGGAGCATCGTGATCGACGTGCCAGACGAGGCGGCGTTCCGTATCGACGCGCGGTCAAGCTCCGGGTCCATCAATGTCGATCATCCGCTGACCGTGCAAGGAACCGTCAGCCGAAAAGCGCTTCAAGGCACGGTCCGCGGCGGCGGTAATCTGCTGGCGCTGTCGACTGCCAGCGGCAGCATTACCGTGCGGTAGGTAGGTGCAGGAGATAGGAAACGGGAAACAGGATACCGGATTCAGGATACGGGATTCAGGATTCGGGAAACGGGATTCAGGATTCACGACGCGCTATACCTCCAAGCCGACGGATCTCATCAGCTCGATTGCATTGCTTTTCTCGACCACGCCCGATCGAAGCCGGTAGTCGAAGTGCATGCGGCCGTCTTCCAGGTGATCCTGGAAGTGCACGTTGACACCGCGGGGTGCGAGAGCGTCCGCAATGTGCGCGAGTGCCAGATCGTGCGTTGTCACCAGTCCAACCGCATGGCGGTTCACGAGGCCGCGGACAATGGCCTCTGCACCGATGCGTCGGTCGTGTGAGTTGGTGCCGTGGAGGAGCTCGTCGATCAAGAACAACACAGGCGGGCGGCTCGCTGCCGTATCCATGATGTGGCGCAGCCGCGTGATCTCCGCGTAGAAACGGGAAGTGCCTTCTTGAAGTGAATCCTGAATCCGGATAGAGGCGCCCACGTTCAAGGGTGAGAGCTGCAGTCGACGCGCGCGCACCGGCGCGCCTGCTTGAGCGAGCACGGCGTTCACGCCAACGGTCCGGAGCAACGTGCTCTTCCCCGACATGTTGGAGCCGGAGACAACCAGCACTTGGCAGACGGCGGGGCTCGGTTCCGGCGCGTCATTCGCGCGGTTGCCGATGCGCACGTCGTTCGCGACCGCCACCTTCTCGGACAGGAGCGGGTGGCACAACGCCTCGCCAGTGAAGCACGCCGAATCCTGCACGAGCTCCGGGAACACGTCGCGCGGGTGCTCGTAGCGGTACGCCGCGAGCGACGACAGCGCTTCCATCGTGCCGACCGCGCTCAGCCAGCGCCGCATGGCGGGCCCCGATGTCTCCCGCCAATCTTCGAGCGCGCAGGCGAGATGAAGGTCGAACAGCGCGAGCGGCCCGAGGAGCGCGACGATCATGTTGCCACGCGAGTCCACCAGGTCCATCAGGCGGTTGAGTTGTGCGATGCGCCGCGAAGGCGGGTGACCTTCGATGTCGAGCTCCGCGCGGAGCTGGACCAAGCGTGGCGCGTTGAAGCGCTCTGCCTCCAGCCTCTCGAGCACACCGGCCAACAGCTCGAGATCCTGCGCGGCCACCTGGGCTTCGGAGATGACACGATCGGTTCGCTTCTTGAAGCGCCAAAGGATGGCGATGACGCCGACGACGATAAGGAAAGATGCGGCGCGTACGGTGGCGACCAGGTCTTCAGACAGCCCGTCCAGCGTCTCGCGTGGCAGGAACATGGCTGCAATCAGCGTTAGGAGGACGAGCGCTCCCAAAGCCGAAACGACCCAGGCAACCGCGCGAAATGCAGACCCCGTCAGGATCCGCGGCCGCTCGCCCCAGGCGGCCAGGGCCTCCGGATGGACGCCAGCGCCCCCGTTCTCGCCGACGACCGCCACGTCTTCTCGCAGGTCGAGTCGCGGCGCTAGCTCCGCGACCGCTTCTTGGCGCGCGTGAACTTCGTCCGTTGGGGCTGGTCCTTGGAGCCATGCCGCCAACGTCTCCTCGCCCATTCGCGTTCGCGCTGTCGACAGGAGCTCGAACAGCGACGCGCGACCGAAGATGTCCAGGTCCAGGGCGTAGGGATGATGCTCGTCCAGAAACCGAGCCCCACTCTCACCCGTGCCTGCCCAACGGCCGTCGATGCGTGCCAGGCCGCGCTCGTAGAACCTCGCGGCCCGCGCGAGCTTGGCGCGCTCCGTCTCCGCGCGTTGTAACCGTCCGCCTAGCCACCACACGACAGCGAGTGGAACGATCAGCCACCATCCAGAGAATGCGTCTCCCGCGAATGCCGCGATGGCCATGGCCAGGCCGACAACGACGACGAGCAGCCTGTAATTACCGAGCTCGATGTGTCGCTTCTCTTGCGCGGCCAGGGCGGCCTGACGTGCGTCGAGGCGGCGTGCGTACTCAGAAGCCGGGTGGACGGAAGACATGACCGGAGCACGGGAGCTTGCGGGAATTGTCGTGTCGCTTCGCATGAGCAATCAGCCCGCCTCCAACACCTGGGCCACGGCAGCGGTCAGCTTCCGCCAGACGTCCGCTTCCGTCTCGAGCTGTTTGCGGCCAGCGCGCGTGAGCTCGTAGTACTTCGCGCGGCGGTTGTTCTCGGAGGTGCCCCAGCGGGCCTTGATCCACCCGCGGCGCTCGAGCCGGTGCAGCGCGGGATACAGCGATCCCTGCTGGACGCTCAGAACCTCGCTCGACACCTGTCGAATGCGCTCGGAAATCGCCCAGCCGTGCCGCGGACCGAGGACGAGGGTCCTGAGCATCAAGAG
>JBOGIN010000928.1:0-1651 GCA_050742275.1 Vicinamibacteraceae bacterium | reverse complement strand
CTCCATATGATACCCGGCGGACAGTCTCATCCGGGCCTATCCCTAGGACGCCCCTCCCAAGGTTCGAGATTCGCACGTCTTACCTCGAACCTCCGGCCCCGGCCCTCGGTCCCAGAGGCTCGAGCCTCTGGCCGCGAGCCTCGAGACGGTCGCGCTGGGCCAGCCGATAGAGCGCCGTATAGGCGCGTGCGGACGCCTGCCACGAGAAGTCCCGCAGCATCCCGCGGCGCTGCATACGCGTCCAAGCCTCGGACGCGTCCTGATACACGCGGATTGCCCGCTGAAGCGCGTCGAGGAGCGCACGCCCCGATGCCTCCCGAAACGTGAACCCGTGCCCTTCATCGCGGTCCGGCTGGTAGCTCACGACCGTGTCGGCGAGGCCGCCGGTGGCGCGGACCACTGGCAGTGTACCGTAACGGAGGCTATACATCTGATTCAAGCCGCACGGCTCGAAGCGGGACGGCATCATGAAGAGGTCCGCGCCGGCCTCGATGAGATGCGCGAGCGGCTCGTCGAACCCGATACGAACACCGATCCGCTCCGGGTGCCGACGTGCGAGATCACTCCACAGCCGTTCGTAGCGCGCCTCGCCCGTGCCTAGAATCACGAAGCTGGCGTCCAGCCCGGCCAGATCGTTTGCGACCTCCGCAATGAGATCCAGTCCCTTCTGATCGACCATGCGCGAGATCATGGCAACCAGCGGCCGCTCCAAGGTGGTGTGGTTGACGGGGAGGCCGTACGACTCGAGCAGCTTGCGCTTGGCTTCCGCCTTGCCCGCGAGGTCGTCTGCCGTGTAGGGCTTGGGGAGAAACGGATCGCGTGCTGGGTCCCACACGTCCTGGTCGATTCCATTCAGCACGCCGAAGAAGTGCTCGCGACGCTTCCCGAAGACGCCTTCGAAGCCAAACGCGAACTCGGGCGTCAAGAGCTCGTTGGCGTAGCCTTCGCTGACGGTCGTCACGACGTCCGCGAAGGTGATCCCACCCTTCAGAAAGCTGACATGCAACCAGTACTCGAGCGCGTCGACGTGGAACAGCTCCCAACCAAGGCCGAGCTCAGGCAACCAGGTGGACGCGCAGAGTCCCTGGTACGCAACGTTGTGAACCGTGAATACGGTCGCCGCGCGTCCCAGCATTGGGTGGTCGGCGTACTGCGTCCGCAGATACACCGGGAGCAGACCTGTTTGCCAGTCGTTCGCATGGATCACGTCTGGTGTCAGATCTCGAGCGATCGCGTACTGCAGCGCAGCCTGGGCGAGCAGCCCGAAGCGCCGCGGGTTGTCAGGATAGTCTTGGCTGCCAATGCCGTACGGATGCTCGCGGTCGAACAGCGGAGGGTGGTCGACGAGCACCGCCCGAGCGCCCGGTCCGAGCGGCTCCTCGTAGAACGCGGTCTCGTAGCGTCGGCCGCCCATCTCGACGGCGAGACGCAAACCCGCATCGCTTCCGACCGACGTGCCGTGATATCTCGGAACGACGAGCGTGACGTCGTGGCCAAGGCTTCCCAGTGCTTTCGACAGCCCACTCGCGACGTCGGCACGGCCGCCGGTCGTCGAGAACGGAGCGGCTGCCGAAGCGACGAAGAGGATTCGGAGCGGCGCCATCTCGGGACGCGCCGCGGGAGCTTTCCGCTTTTCGACCGGCGCCGGCTC
>JBOGIN010000927.1:0-6224 GCA_050742275.1 Vicinamibacteraceae bacterium | reverse complement strand
TGGTCACGAACTCGATCGGCTCTTCCGACCACTCGACGATGTCGATTTTCTCGCCGCGCAGCTCGCGGATGATCGCCTGCACGCGCGTGCCCTTCATGCCGACGCACGCGCCCACCGGATCGACGTCCCGCTCCCGCGAGTACACCGCGACCTTGGCGCGGTCACCCGCTTCGCGGACGGCGCCGCGGATCATCACCGTCCCGTCGTAGATCTCGGGCACTTCCTGCTCGAACAGCTTCACCAAGAGCGCCGGGTCGGTGCGCGAGAGCACGACCTGCGGTCCCTTGACGTTCTTGTTCACGCTCTTGATGACGGCGCGAACCCGATCGCCCACGCTGTAGTTCTCGGCCCGCGACTGCTCGCGGCGCGGCAGGCTGGCTTCCACGCGGCCGATTTCCACGATGATGTCGCCGCTCTCGAAACGCTTGACCGTCGCCGTGACCACTTCACCGACCCGCTGGCTGTACTCCTCGTAGATGTTCTCGCGCTCAGCCTCGCGGACCTTCTGGAAGATGACCTGCTTCGCGGTTTGCGCGGCGATTCGGCCGAGCGGCTCCTTCGACTTCGGGAACTCGATCTCGTCTCCCACCTCGATAGCGCCCGCGTACTCTTCTCCGTACAGCTCGCGGTACATCTTCTGCGCCGCGTCCAGCGCAATCTCGGTGGTCTCGCTCGTCACCGACTCGACGACTTCCTTCACCGCGAACAGATCCACGTCGCCCGTGTCCGGGTTGAGACGTGCTTTGAGATTCTCGCCTGTCTTGTACGCCTTGCGCGATGCGGTCGCAACCGCCTCCTCGATGGCGCTGATCACGAGCTGTGGGTCGATGCCCTTCTCTTTGGCGAGCGACTCGATAGTCTGCAACAATGGGTTGCTCATAAGCCTCGGTCAAAACTCCACGTCCAGCCTGGCGCGAGACACCGTGTGCAATGGGATGCGCACCACATGTCCCCGCCGCACCTCCACCAGGGCCGCATCCGCGTCGACCCCCTGCAAGCGGCCCTCGAAGTGCTTCTGTCCGTCGATGCCGTCGGGCACGACGACCTTGACACGGCGCCCCGTGAAGCGACGGTAATCGTCGGGGCCTCGAAGGGGCCGATCCAGCCCCGGCGACGACACTTCAAGGGTGTATGCCTCGTCCAGCAGAGGAAACGCGTCCTCGACATCGAGCAGCGTGCCGAGGTCTTCGCTCACGCGCTGGCACTCGTCGAGGCCGATACCGCTTCCCAGGGGCTCGACTAGAACCGCACCCGCGTCGTCACGCGCGACGGGGCGGTCGAGAATCACACGCAGGAGCCAGCCGCCCGCCTCACGCTTGAGCTCGACGTCGAAGATGTCCAAGTCGTGCGACCGGGCGACGCGTTCGGCCATTCCCCGGATACGCTCGACCCGTGGGTCGACTGCCATGTTACCAAGGAACGAAGGCGAGGCTCGATGCAACAGGTAAGTATAACAAGACGACTGAGCGAGGTCTACCAGCGACCAATTCCTACATTATTCTCGACGTCGCGGGCACTTCTCTCGATGTAGCGCGCGGCCTTCAGGCCGCGCGTGAGGGCCTTCAGGCCGCGCGTGAGGGCCTTCAGGCCCCTCGCTGCGGTGCAGTTGTCTCACGGGCTCAACCGATACAGCATCCTCGGGAACGGGATTGTTTCACGCACGTGCTCCAGGCCGCAGATCCAGGCGACGGCGCGCTCCACGCCCATGCCGAAGCCGCCGTGGGGCACCGAGCCCCAGCGCCGGAGGTCCAGGTACCAC
The DNA here is from genome assembly GCA_050742275.1 of Vicinamibacteraceae bacterium. Classification (GTDB taxonomy): domain Bacteria; phylum Acidobacteriota; class Vicinamibacteria; order Vicinamibacterales; family Vicinamibacteraceae; genus WHTT01. The sequence goes on along the minus strand of JBOGIN010000927.1, from coordinate 4,465 downwards.
TCGAACGCCTCAGGCGGCAGGTGATGGGCGTTGATCCGCTCCAGCAGGAGGTCGTAGTCGGCGAGCCGCTCCCCGCCCCCGACGATCTCTCCATATCCTTCAGGGGCCAGCACATCCACGCCCAGGGCGACCGCCGGCCGCTCGGGGTCTGGCTTCATGTAGAAGGCCTTCACGGCCGACGGGAACCGATGCACCATGACCGGGCGGTCGAACTGCTCGGAGAGGACCGTTTCGTCCGTGCCGCCGAAGTCGCCCCCCCATTCGATCTCCTGGCCCGAAGCGCGCAGCCGCTCGATCGCGTCGTCGTACGTGATCCGGGGAAACGGGGCCTTCACCTGCTCCAGCCGGCTCGTCTCGCGCTCGAGCGTTCGCAGCTCTGGCTGACGGGTGTCCAGCACGCGCTCGACCACCGACACGACCAACCGCTCCGCCAAGCTCATGACATCATCCAACGTCGCATACGCCATCTCCGGCTCGACCATCCAGAACTCCGTGAGGTGTCGCCGCGTCTTGGACTTTTCTGCGCGAAACGTCGGGCCGAAGCAGTAGGTCCGGCCAAGCGCCAGCGCTGTCGCCTCGTTGTAGAGCTGTCCGCTCTGCGTGAGATACGCCGTGGTGTCCTCGAAGTACTGCACCGGGAACAGCGTTGTCGTGCCCTCGCAGGCGGCGGGCGTGAAGATCGGCGCGTCCGCCAGGATGAACCCTTCCCCGTTGAAGAAGTCGCGGATGCCGTTCACCACCTCGTGACGAATGCGTAGGACGGCGTGCTGCCGCTGCGACCGAATCCAGAGATGGCGCCGGTCGAGGAGGTACTCGACGCCGTGCTCCTTCGGCGAAATCGGGAAGTCCCGCGCCTCGCTCACCACCTGGAGCTCTCGCACGTCAATCTCGTATCCGCCGGGCGCGCGTTGGTCGGCGCGCACCTGTCCCGAGGCGATGATGGCGCTCTCCTGGCCGAGATGGTCCGCGTTCCGAAACGCCTCGTCGCCTACCGCTGCCTTGGACATCACCGCTTGGATGTATCCGGTGCCGTCGCGCACGACGAGGAAGTGAATCTTGCCGCTCGAGCGGCGATTGTGGAGCCAGCCTCGGATCGTTACGTCCTGGCCTTCGTGCTGCGCGATGTCTTGGATGTAGGCGATTGGCATAATTGGAGTGGCGCAACGTCCACGGAGTAACGGTGTATTTTACGCCGCTCCTCTTATTCTTGGCGCAAGGCCACTATGGGATCGACACGAGATGCGCCGGGCGGGCAGATAGGCGGCCACGGCAGCGACCAACACCAGCACCAGCGCCGCGCTTGTCGCAGCCACCGGGTCGGTCGGCTGGACCCCGTAGAGCAAGCTCGATAGGCCGCGTGCTGCCACGAACGTGAGCGGTATCCCCACGAGCAGGCCGATGGCGACGAGCAGCAACGCTTCGCGAAGGACGAGCCAGAGCACGCTCGCCGGCTTTGCACCGAGCGCGATCCGGACGCCCAGCTCGCTCGTGCGGCGCGAGACGGCATACGAGATCGTCCCGTACAGCCCGAGGCAGGCGAGGAGCAGGGCGACACCGCCAAAGATCGCCATCAGGTAGGCAACGAACCGCTCGGCGTTCATACTGTGGTTGGCCCGCTCGCTGATCGACATCATGTCGATGATCGGCAGCTTCGGCTCGATCTCGCGCAGTGCCGCGCGCAGGTCGTTCTTCACCGCTGCGGTGGGACGCGTCGAGCGGACCTCGATGCTGCCCAGATATGCGTCTTCTTGGAGGCTCGTCGGCAGGTAGACCATGTTCGGGATGGGCGCACGAAGGTCGTAATACCTCGCGTCTTTCGCGACACCGATGACCTCGAACGCCTCGTCTGGCGTGAAGTCTGCGTCGAAGCACCACCGTTTGCCAAGCGCGCTGCTCCCCTTGAAATACTTCTTGGCGGTCGTCTCGTTGATGATCGACACGCGCCGCTTCGACGCGAAGTCTGCTTCGGAGAAGTAGCGCCCTTCCACCAGCGGCACGCCCAGTGTCTGCAGGTTCATGAGCGAGACGATCTCCGTGCGCACGTCCATCACTTCATCCTTGGCGCGCTGATAGCCTTCGGGGCCGAAGCTGCTGGACTCGTATCCACCGTGCAGCGGGCTACGACTTGACATGCTGGCTGATGTCACGCCCGGTATCGCGGATGCGCGGTCGATGATCCGCCGGTACAAGGCCGGCAACTGCTCGAGCTGGTAACCTCCTTGTCGTAGCTCCACGCGGGCAGCGACGATCTGATCCGTCTCCATACCCAGATCCACCTGTGCCAGGTGGTACAGCGTTCGCGCAAAGAGCCCCGCCACGAGGAGCAGCAGGAGAGAGAACGCCATTTGCGCCGCGACCAGCACCTTGCCCATGGGGAGGCGTCCACGGTTCCGGACCGCTTCACCAACGCCGCGCGCCTGGGCACGGAGTGTGTCCGACAAGCTCACCCGCGTGCTACGTAGGGCGGGCAGCAGACCGAACAGCAATCCCGCCAACATGGACACGGCAAACGTGAAGCCAACGACAGACCAGTTCAAGCCGAGATCGAGATCCAGCCGATCTGTTGTGCTGCCCGCCAAGGTGAGCAACAGTCTGCCGGCCTGACTGGCGAGGATGAGGCCGAGCGCGCCGCCAGCGAGCGCGAGCAGCAGGCTCTCGGCCAGCAGTTGCCGCACGAGGCGCAGGCGTCCGGCGCCAATCGATAGGCGGATGGCCATCTCGCGCGCGCGGCTGGAGGAGCGCGCAATCAGGAGGCTCGCGATGTTTGCACCGGCAATCAGGAGCAAGAGGCCAACCATGATCAGCAAAACCAGGAGGGGGGCGCGCGCCTCCTCACGCATGGACGACAGCCCACGCCCGGCAGGCTCCAACGTCACACGCGTCTGACGGACGAAGCGCTCCTGCCCTGGATCCGGCTCCTCTCCCTGCCGCTCGGCGAGATCGGCAAGCCGACCGATCTGCAGCGCGTGCGCAACGCGTGCCGCCTGACCAGCCGCCGTCACTCGTGCGAACAGGTTGAGCCAGGCGATGTTCCGCTGAGGCGGCCAAGGCTTCTCGCCGTCGCCGGGACCGAAGCTCGCGTTGCCGGAGTGGTGGACGACAGCCTGCATCATGACCGGCGCCCAGACGTCCGGCGCGTGATCGTCGAGCGTCGTGCCGAAGAATTTGGGTGCCGTGACGCCCACAATCGTCAGGGCTGTCCCGTTCAGCACCACACTCGTGCCGATGGCTGTTGGAGATCGGGCGAAACGCCCGCTCCAGAAAGCGTCGCTGATGACGGCGACAGGATGACCGCCGAGTTGTAGGTTGTCCTGTTGGCCCAGCAGTCGGCCGATCTGCGGCGTCTGTCGCAACAGCTCGAAGTACTCACCCGAGACGAGCTGATATCGGCCCTGCATCGGCTCGCCGCTGTGCCCCGGTCCTGGTGTGGCCAGGAGCCCTCGGTGGATGCCCGTAGCTGCCGCCAGCGTGACCTCTCCCGCCAGTGCGTCGCGCGCCTCGAGGAATGTGGGATAGCCGAATCGCTGCGTCGGGTCGAACGGCGGTTGTTGCACCTCCACCACCATGAGCTGATCCGGGTTGGGCACCGGGAGCGATCGCAGGATGATGGCGTTGACCAGCGTGAAGATTGCGCCGTTGAAGCCGATGCCGATTGCCAGCGACAGGACGGCAACGATGGAGAAGACTGGACTGCGAACGAGCAGCCTCAGCCCGAAGCGTACATCGCGCAGGAAGTCCTCGAACGGGTGCATCGTCCGCATCTCTCGGCAGCCCTCCTTGACCTGATCCAATCCGCCAAATCGGCGGCTGGCCTCGTGCGCCGCGCTCCGTGCGTCGCATCCGGTATCGGCATAGCGCTCGGCGAGTTGTTGCAGGTGGAATTGCAGCTCCTCGTTGAGCTCACGCTCGACAGCTCGGCGTCGCACGAAGCTCCGCCAAGCCATGCGGAGCCGATGATGCAGGCGTGGGTATGGCATTGATTCGTTCTGCAGTTGCTAGAAACGGCTCGCCGGTCTGCATTGCCGGAAGCGCTCACACGGTTGCCTACGCTGTGTCGAGCACGGCGGTGACAGCGCCCGAGAGACGACGCCAGGTCTCGGCCTGGCGCTTGAGTTGCTCGCGTCCTGCCCGGGTGAGCGAGTAGTACTTCGCCCGTCGGCTGTTCTCCGACTCGCCCCACCTGGCTGTGATCCAACCTTGGTGCTCGAGGCGATGGAGCGCGGGATAGAGTGAGCCCTGGTGCACCTGCAACACGTCACCCGAGATCTGCTCGATGCGGAGCGCAATGCCCCAACCGTGCATCGGCTCCAGCGCCAGTATTTTCAGGACCAGCACATCGAGCGCGCCTTGCACCATGTCTGTCGGCTTACCCATGTCACGTGTCGCCCGGCACACCCATTTCTCTCTACGGTCGAGAGGACTGCTCGCGTAAGCCTAGTCGACCTTTCTCTCTACCGTCAAGGGG
>JBOGIN010000926.1:0-4405 GCA_050742275.1 Vicinamibacteraceae bacterium | reverse complement strand
CGGCCGGTCTGTCGCGCGCCAGCGCCCGGCGTACGCGAGACACCACGGCTTGGAGCCGGTCCGGAGAGAAGGGCTTGAGCAGATAGTCGAGCGCCTGCACCTCGAAGGCGCGCAGCGCGTGCTCGTCGTAGGCGGTGACGAAGACGACGTGCGGCATCGCGTCGACGCCAATTCGCTCGATGACCCCGAAGCCGTCGAGTCGCGGCATCTGTACGTCGAGGAACACGACGTCCGGGTGGAGCTGCTCGATTCGCGCGACCGCCTCCTCACCGTTTGCCGCCTCGCCGATGATCTCGACGTCTGGCTCGGCGCCGAGCAGGCGCCGCAGCTTCGAGCGGGCGGGCGCCTCGTCATCGACGATGAGCGTGCGCATCCGCCAACTCCTCGGGGTCTGACGAGCTCGTCTGCGTCTGGCTGGCGATGACCCGCGCCGGATCCGCGTCGCGCCGCGGCCACTCCATCCGCACGACGAAGCCAGTGCCAGGCACCTTGGCCAGCTCGAATCGCTGCGCCGCGCCGTACAGCAGACGCAGCCGCTGGACCGTCGCTGGGATCCCGAGGCCCTTCGACGTGACGTCCACGGCATCCTCCGGTCCCTGCCCGTCGTCCTCCACCTCGACTCGCATCCGCTCCCCGACTGCGCAGGCTCGCACGGCAATCCGGCCCGTGCCCACGCGGGACAGGTTGCCGTGCCGCACGGCGTTCTCGATGAGTGGCTGCAGGATCAACGAAGGCGCCAATGCGTGTCGCAGCCCATCCTCGACATCGATCTGCAGCAGGAGGCGATCGCCGAATCGCGCGCGGAGCAGCGCGATGTAGTGCTCGAGCGACTCGATCTCCGTCGCGAGCGGCACTTCCTGCGTCTGCGTCGTCTTGAGCGACACGCGCAGCAGCTCCGCCAGGCGCGAGAGCATCGTATCCGCTGCCCGCGGGTCGTCGTACATCGTCGATGAGATGGTATTGAGCGCGTTGAACAGGAAGTGCGGTTGGAGTTGGAGACGCAGGCCTTGCAACTGAGCCTGGCGGAGCTGACTCTCGAGCTGCGCTGCCTGGAGCGCGGCTTCTCGTTCGGCCGCCAGGCGATCGAACAGCCACACGCCCGACACGAACAGCGTATAGAGGTGCGTGTACTTCTCGTGCCATGGCAACGCTTGCGCCCGCAGGATGTCCCGGTTCGCCTCGTACACCACGCGCGTGGGCAGCATGGCCACGCCTGAGTCGGCGAGCGCTTGCGCCACGTCGGTGAGCAGGCGCTCCCGGTTGGCGTCGACCCATACCTTGCCGGCGTGACGGAAGCGCTCCGCCTCGTCGTTGAAGTCGTACTCGCGGGGAAAGTCCTGTGTGGTGCGGTCGAGCGAGGCCTCCGCGTACCCGTAGTGATGCTCGATCATCGTGACGCCGAGCTGCGCCGCATCCACGGCGTCGACCACGGCGTTGGTCGACGGCGGGAGGTGCACCGTCGTGATTCCGCCAGCCGCTCGCACGGCCTTGCAGACGGCGCCGAACAGCTCGGGGCGCCAGGCGACGCTTCCCACGCTCACCACCCGCATTCCCTTCGCGGCAATGGCCTTCGCGATGCGCGGCGCCTGCGCCGGATCCTCCAGCTCTTCGCGCGTGTAGCCGTCGAGGTTGCCCCAGTTCCAGATGGGATACATGCGCGGCGCGAGGATCTCGTTCTCGGCCGAGCGGCGCGCCTGCTCCATCGCGGCGTCGAGGCCCCGGTCCGGTGCCGGCACGAGCGAGGTGACGCCGTGGGCGAGCTTCAGGTAGTAGACGTACTCGAGCGGCATCGGCTCCGTACGCAAGTGCATGTGGAGGTCGATCATGCCGGGCATCACGTACATCCCTGTGGCGTCGATCACACGATCGCCGGTGGGACGCTCCGCCTTGCCGCGCCGCTCGGCCGTGACCGGATCGAACGCTCGCATCTCGGTGATGGTGTCGCCCTCGATCACGATGTCGTAGGGCCCGGCGGGCGGTCCGCCGTGTCCGGGGATCACCTTCGCGTTCTGGATGACGAGACGCTCGTAAGGACCGCCGGCGAGGCCGCCGAAGCGGTTCGCCTCAGGAGCGTCGCGCTGCGCCATGGGCTCCGCAAGCAGGGCGAATGTGAAGAGCGCGAACAGGCCGAGCCCCACAACAGGGTGGCACCGCGTCAATTGCATGTCTTACCTCCGTTGCAGCGGATATGGCCCTTGACACCAAGATCCAGCACTGTATTCTTCCACGAACTTACAGAATGTTTCCGCCGATCATAAGGAAGAAGTCATGGCGCTGACGTGTCCCGTTCCTGAAGGTGGACCCCGGCGCGGCCTCGGAGCGCTGCTGGCCGCGTGCGTAGCGGGGCTGGTCGTTTGCGGCGTCGCAACTGCTCAGGTCGGCACCGCCACGATCGTCGGACAGGTGACCGACGCGAGTGGTGGGGTCTTGCCCGGAGTGTCCGTGACTGCCGTGCAGATGAGCACGGAGTTTCGGTTCGACACGGTCACGAACGACGCCGGGTTGTTCCGCATCCAGAATCTGCAGCCTGGAGACTATCGCGTCACCTTCGACCTCGCCGGGTTCCGGCGCCTCGTGCGTGCGCCCATTCAGCTGAGCGCCGGTGGCACCGTGCGTGCCAACGGTACCCTCGAGGTCGGCGAAGTCACCGATGACGTTGAGGTGATGGGCAAGCCGCCGCTGCTGGCGACCAATACCTCTGACACGGGAACGGTCATGGAAGGAGAGACGCTGTACGAGCTCCCGATGTACCAGCGCTTCGCCAACTCCACGCTCACGCTCGTGCCAGGCGCGACGGGCCAGGGCTATGCCTATGGTGGCTCACTCGACCAGTTTCACGTCGCCGGACAGCGGAACAGCGCCATTGCGTTCGCTATCGACGGTATGGAGGGCAGCAGTCCGGTCGGCGGCACGACCACGGTGAGGGCGACGCAGAACTCACTGGCTGAAGTGAAGGTCTACACGGGGACGCTTCCGGCCGAATTCGGCCATTCCGCTGGCGGCGTCGTCAGCGTCGTCAAGAAGACGGGAACGAACGACCTGCACGGCATGGCCTCGGTGTTGTGGCGAAGTGGGCCCATGCAACACAGGAACTTCTTCGACCGAGAACGAACAGCCGATATCTTCTTCATGCAGCCAGATGGGTACCTGGGCGGACCTGTTGTGCTGCCTGGAATCTATGACGGGCACGCCAAGACATTCTTCTTCGTCGCGTTCGAGCGGTTGTTGGACAAGCAAGTGGTGCAGCTGCTCGGCGAGGTCCCATCGCCTGAGATGAAGGCGGGCGATTTCTCGTTTGGTGGGGTTGGCAACCAGATTTTCGATCCAACGACGACGCGCCAGCTCCCGGATGGCACGTGGACCCGCGATCCGTTTCCAGGCAATGTCATCCCGCTGGACCGGATCGACCCGGTTGCACGTCGGATCCTCGAGCTGGATCCCTGGCTGCCTCAGAACGTCCCAGGCTCAGTGAACGCGGACGGCCCGGTCTCGAACCTTCTCTACGACCGCAGAGGCCGCGTCGACTGGAACGATTTCAGCACGCGCATCGACCACCAGTTTCAACCGGCATTCACGATCTACGGCAGTTACCAACTCAACGAGAGCGGCGGCAATCCTGGCCGGGCGACGAACATGAAAGTCGAGGACGATCTCCAAGACTTTGCCGGGGGAAGCGGCCGCCAGACCGACACGCTCGTGCAGATCTTCTCTGGTGGGAACACCTGGGTGCTCGGTCCGACGCTCGTGAGCGGCAGCCGGGTCGGCTATCAGCGTCGCGCCGTGGAGGACTTCTCGTTCTCTTGGAGGAAAAACTACGGGCAGATCCTCGGGATTCCGAATATCTCCGCTGAGATGCTGCCGTCGTTCGGAACGGGCGATGAGTTCTCACCGGAGTCGATTTACGGCATCACCCCGACCGGCCCCTCACACGAGATCGGCGAAACCTATTCGGTGCAGACCGACCTGACGCATGTCAGGGGCGCCCATGCGTTGAAAATGGGCTACGAGCTCCTCTGGCGAGGTTACAAGGCCAACGACACGAGCATTCCCAGCGGCCAGTTCTCGTTCGACTCCATGACGGCTGGGCTGCAGGCCGACGGTAACCCCGTTCCCAACACTGGCAACACGTTCGCCGGCTTTCTATTGGGCGACGTGCGACAGGCGCAGTTCGACGGGGAGCTCGCGCCATGGCGGCCTCGCTCGACCGTCCACAGCGTGTTCTTCCAGGACGACTGGAACGTGACCTCGTCGCTGACGCTGAATCTCGGTGTGCGCTACTCGAACGAGAGCCCATACCACGCGGCGCAGTCGAGCAACTTCGACCCCACCGCGATGGATGAGGTGACCGGGCTGACCGGAGCGATCGTTCATCCTGATGCGCCCCTGAGCAGACGAGACAACAACA
>JBOGIN010000925.1:0-4814 GCA_050742275.1 Vicinamibacteraceae bacterium | reverse complement strand
GATGATAGCAGCGACCGCGCCACCAGGCTGCGCCCGGTGGTTAGCTGCACGCCCGTTCTCAGAATCGACCCCCCTTGCCGGCGACGTCGGCCACGACGAAGGCCAGCCGCCCGTCGTCAAGAGGAATGACGTCGTAGTAGTCACCACCCACCTCGGCGGCCGGCTGCATTCGGGCGTCAATCGACACAGGTCCGTGGCGCGACGCCTCGGCGGCCACGAGAGACGTCTGGATCTCGCGCGCCGTCTCGAGGTCGGCGCGCATCTTGATGCCTTCGCGGAAGATCTCGGCGACGATCAGCAGCGCTAGGCCGGCCAGCACCACGGAGGGACGCGGCGCGAACACCGCGTGGAACGAGATCTCGGCGCTCGACAAGACGCCTGTGGCGGCGCGCTGCCCCAGGTACTGGAACGCCGCCAACGTCAGTTCGCCCGCCACGACCGCGAGGCCGATGAACCGCAGGCCGCGAGCGTTCTCGTCCAGGAACGGACGGCGTTCGACCAACCGGCGGAAGATCCGCCGCAGCCGGTGCAGCACCACCAGGACTACGGCCAGCACGATAGTCACACCCACAACCGGAAGGACGACGAACGCCACGCGCGGCCCGATGACAGTCACGTTGCCGCCGGCGTCTTCGATGCGGGCGTTCCCCGCCGCCTCGCCGGCCCCTTGTATCCGATACGCCGACGGATTGATCTCGAAGCGCACCGGCAGGCTGACGCTTACGTTGCTGGTGTCCGTGCGTGACGCCACGACGGCCAGGACCACCAGCAGCGCGCCGGCCAGGCAGAGCGCGACGAAGGTGACGTCGAGCAGCACCTTAAAGAACGACGAGAGGGAGCGCCGGCGCAGGAGGTTCATCGCCGTAGCATTGCATAGACGTGGTGCATGGAGGCGGGAACCCGACTAACAAATTCGTCACAGGGCGTTCGATCAGGTGAACATGGCGCGGAGGTTCGACCGAGACCGCGGTGCGTGGGGTCGCGCTCCGCGCTAGAATACTCGCGCGCGTGCCGCGCCGGGCCGCTGCGGAGAGGATCCTCGCTCCCAAGCCGCACACGACGTCCGGCGGAGTTCGTCTCGCCGGTTTGACGGAGGGGTCCACATGACCGTCAGGAACAGCCGCCGTCAGTTCTTCGGCCTCGCTGCTGGCGCACTGGCCAGCGTCAGTCTATTCCCGAGGAGGGCCATTGGGCGATCCGCGGCCGACAAGCCGGCACTGCTCGGAGGCATCCCACTGCACAAGGGGAGCTGGCCCAAATGGCCGGAATGGCGCCAGGCCTGGGAACCCTCCATCCTGCAGGTGCTGAGAAGCGGCCAGTGGTACCGCGGCTCGGGCGAACAGGTGCCGCGATTCGAGGCGGCCTACGCGGAATTGCTCGGCGCCAGGCGCTGCCTGGCCACCGCCAGCGGAACGACGGCGCTCGTCGTCGCCATGCACGTGCTCGACGTGGACGCCGGCGACGAGGTCATCGTCTCGCCATTTACGTTCATTGCCACCTACAACGCGATCCTGTTTCACAAGGCGTTGCCGGTTCTCGCCGACACCGATCCCGCCACCCTGACGATGGACCCGGCTTCCATCGAGAGTCGAATCACCGAACGCACGCGCGCCGTCATGCCGGTGCACATCTACGGGATGCCCTGCGACATGGATCCGATCATGGCCATCGCCAGGAAGCACCGTCTCGCGGTCATCGAGGACGCCTGCCAGGCTTGGCTCGCGGAGTACAAGGGAAATAAATGCGGGACGATCGGCGACCTGGGTTGCTTCAGCTTCCAGAACTCGAAGCACCTGCCGTCGGGCGAAGGTGGTGCCATCACCGGCAACAGCGACGATCTCGTCGATCGGGCCAGCTCGTTCCACGATTGCGGACGCCCGTACGGGGCCTTCAAAGGGGCGCGCCCCTATTTCACGCGCGGCGGCAACTTCCGCATGCAGCACTTCCAGGCGGCCATGCTCCTGCAGCAACTCGACAAGCTGCGTGAGGACACGGTCAGGCGCCGGGAAAACGCCGCGCGCCTGTCCTCCTCGCTAAAGGAGATCCCCGGCATCCTGCCGGCGCGCCTGCCCGAGAACAGCGAGGCCGTTTGGCATCTGTACCCATTCCGGTATGATGCCGAAAAGTTCCACGGGCTGCCCCGCGAGAAGTTCATCAGGGCGATGCGGGCGGAAGGTATTCCCTGTTCGACCGGCTACCAGGAGCAGTATTTCGACGGTCTCCTGGACGAAGCCATTGCCTCACGCGGCTTCAAGCGACTCTTCAGCGGCCGGCGCCTGAAGGAGTACCGCGACAGCTTTGAGCAACTGAAGGGCAACCGCCAGGTGTGTGCAACAACCGTCGCGATCACGCAGAACCTCCTGCTCGCCGGACCGACGGACATCGATCACATCGGGGAGGCGATTCGGAGGATCCAAGCCCACGGCGCGGAGTTGGCCAAGGCATGATCCCTCGCCGCACCTCTGCGGCAAGAAGCTGCCCGGCTACTTCGTTTCGCGGAAAGCCTTCTTAATCGAACGTCACCTATAATGCCGGTCGCTTTATGAACAGCCGCGCATGAATCGACGAACGTTGCTCAAGACGATCGCCGGAGGGTTCCTGGCTGGCTCGCCACAACGGCGCACGCGCCGAAAGACGTCGGTCACCATGGAAGGTGATCGGTTCCTCATCAACGGTCGCCTCACGTATGCCGGCCGAACCTGGCGCGGGATGCGCGTCGAAGGCCTGCTCATCAACTCCCGGATGGTCCAGGGAATCTTCGACGACCTCAATCCGCAAACGCAGGGCCGGTGGGCGTATCCGGACACGAAGCGGTGGGACGCCGAGCGCAACACGCGTGAGTTCATCGCCGCCATGCCGGAGTGGCGCCGACATGGCGTTTTGAGCTTCACGATCAATCTCCAGGGAGGCAGTCCGGAAGGCTACTCGCAGCATCAGCCATGGCACAACAGCGCCTTCAGGAGTGACGGCACCCTGCGGGCGGATTACCTCGGTCGACTCGAACGCATTCTCGATCGCGCCGACGAGCTCGGCATGGTGCCGATCGTCGGCTACCTCTACTTCGGACAGGACGAACGGCTCAAAGACGACGAGGCGGTGCGACGAGGCGTTCGCGACGCGACCAGCTGGTTGCTGAATAAGGGGTATCGGAACGTCCTCGTCGAGATCGCCAACGAGTGCGACAACCGCAGCTACGAGCAGCCGATCGTCAAGGCGCCGCGCGTGCACGAGCTCGTCGCGTTGGCGAAATCGATCACGGTCGACGGACGGCGCCTGCCCGTCAGCGTGAGCTTCAACGGCGGGTCCATCCCACGTCCGACTGTCGTCGAGGCTGCCGACTTTCTGCTCCTGCATGGGAACGGGGTCCACGATCCGGACCGCATTGCCGACATGGTCGATCGCACGCGTGCGTTACCCGGCTACCGTGAGATGCCGATCCTGTTCAATGAGGACGATCACTTCGATTTCGACAAGCCGCGCAACAACTTCATCGCCGCCGTCAGCCGCTACGCGTCGTGGGGCTACTTCGATTTCAGGATGAAGGGCGAGGGATACGACGAAGGCTATCAGAGTGTTCCCGTCAACTGGGGCATCAGCTCGCAGCGCAAACGAGGATTCTTTTCGCTCGCAAGAGAAATGACCGGAACCGACTCCGCCGGCTCACCATGATCCAGGGCTCATCCACCTCGTCCGAAATTGATTTGGCGCAGGTAAACAGCAGCCACGTTCTCGACGCCGCCCGAGACTTGAACGCGCCGGGGCCGCGTCAGCTCACATGCTTCCTTGACTGCCTGCTTTGTTAACTCTTCATGCCGCGCGAATGCCTCAAGCAGCGGCAACCGCATCAACCACCAGATGCAGCAGCTCGACGGCATTCATTAAGCCGTACCCTGGCTCGAAGTGGCTCGGGCTACGCTGCGGTCAGGATTACAGGGTGCTCTTTCGTGATTAGCAACGTATGCTCGTGATGCGCGGCGAGACTGCCGTCACGTGTGCGAATCGTCCAGCCATTTCCATCTTCCACCACCTGGGCTGAACCGGCGCTCACCATCGGCTCGATCGTCAAGACAAGTCCTTCTGTCAACACGTCGTGCTGCCACGGGTCGTACTGGTTCGGTACGGTCGGCTCTTCGTGAATGGTTCGTCCAACACCGTGCCCGCAGAGTCCATGGACGACAGTAAAGCCGTGACGGCGAACCTCTTGCTGTACGGCGCGGCCGATCTCGTTCACAGGCACACCGGCACGAGCAACGGGCAGCGCCGCATGGAATGCCGCTCGTGCGCATGCAACGAGCCGCCACGCAACATCGGTTCCATTTCCAACGATCACGCTGCGCGCCGCATCAGCGACGTAACCATCTTTGTCGACTGTCACATCAAGCTTCACGACATCCCCGCGCTTCAGCCTCCGTGAGCCCGGGACACCGTGAACGATTTCGTCATTGACGCTGATCAGCGCATGGCCAGGAAAGCCATACACCAAAGTTGGAGCGGACCGTGCTCCGCGACGGTCGAACACGCTCGCAGCAATAGCGTCAAGATCAGCAGTCGTCACGCCAGCGCGGACCTCACGTTCGAGCGCATCGAGCGTCTCGCTAGTGATGCGGCCCGCCAGTCGCATCCCCTCTAACTCGGTAGCGGATTCAATCGACATGGGCGCGAGAGTACCACAGGGCTGGCCAGTCGGCGTTTCGAAATCGCTTGCGCCTTAAGCCAGGTCTCGATTGCGCCACGCCCCTCAACCGTGGCGCTGTTCGGCGGCATGATCACAGCGTCATTCACATACAACGCCGCCCAGCGCGATGCGTCTCCAC